>JAKBQS010000004.1 GCA_021835105.1 Microcaldota archaeon | reverse complement strand
AAAAGGGATTCACGATAGACGTATTCAACTATTCAAATACGTCTTTTTACATGAAACCGGAGATCTCAAGGAGCGGTGACCATCAGCGGCATGGCATATTCGCCGTCAGGAGCAGATCAAAAAATGCAAGATGGCCAGGCAGAGGAGCATGGATAGGGGATATAAACGAATATATCCTGGAGTTTTTCAATTCTAGGCGATAACAATGAAAGTATATCTGCTAGGTGGGCAAGGGCGCTTCGATAATTCATCAGGGGAAGGGGTATCCACCTATATGTACGAGATATACAGGGGCCTTAAGTCAAACAAAGGCATTAAAGCCAGCAAGATCGAGTATCCAATAAGGGACAGGACAGGAGGTGCATACTCGTGGTTCCGCATGGCAGTCATCGCTTCATTCAGCGATTATAGCCATGCAGACATAATCCACAAAGTTGACGTAAAGCCAATAAATCCTGTTAGAAAAGGCGCTGCAAAGATTGTCTCTACGGCGCATGACTTCCAGCCCCTCCTCGAGCCTGCTCTTGACTCGGATATGTCTACTTCGCTAAAGGGGAGAATCCGACTTGCGCTTGAGACCAGATACTCCCTCAGGCTTATGCTCAAATCCGATTATCTGCTCGCAAACTCCACGCTCACAAAGAACGACGCTGTAAAGCTGGGCTTTGAGGGCAGCAGAACATTCGTGATAAACCATGGCATAGACAAGGCCTACATGTCTAACATGCCACGCAAAAAGGCTGGAAAAAAGTATGTTGTAGGATACATCGGAGCATTCAGGTCACGCAAAAATGTGGGGTTTGCAATACGCGCATTCAAAATGACATCGCAGAAAAACCTGGAGTTCAGGCTTTGGGGCAACAAGAGATATGAATACGAAAAGCTTGAATCTGCCGCAAGCGATGACAAGCGCATATATTTCATGGGCTTCGCTCCAGCGCAAAAGATAGTGGAAACATATGACAGCTTTGACGCATTTGTCTTCCCTAGCCTTTACGAAGGAATGGGGTATGAGATACTAGAAGCAAAAGCCAGAGGTTTGCCGGTAATAATATACAAGCATGCAAAGATACCCGAGGAAGTAAGGCGCTACTGCATAGAGGTTAAAGACGAGGGCGCAATGGCCGACGCCATCGAGAATCTATGCTCTAACGGCCCAGACGATAGCATCATCTCCAAGGCTATGCGCGACGCTAGAAATTTCACATGGGAGAAGACAGTATCTAAAACAATAGAAGCATATGAAGAGATATGCGAAGCCTAGTATATTACGCCTATACCTGCAAACTTTCCGGAATCATAAATAAGAAACCTTCCCATCTCTGGACACTCTGCAGCGCTCTCTATAACTGTGCTTTTCGAAAGCCTGACCTTTGCCTTTCCTGTGCCTAACGTCTTAATAGAGCCTGCTTTCATAATCATCCCGCTCTTCAGATCCATCTCGCCGAATACAGAGATATCCGCCATTAGCTCAATGCCATTCATCCTTATCTGCACTTTTTTAGGTATCCTACTGACAGAAAACATCATTGCCTCAAATTCTGTACCGCACCTGGGATTGCTTTTAAGATCAAATCCCACGCATCCGCGGGTTGCAGATGCTCCTGACATTTCCAGTGCCACATTATTTCCTTCCGAAGCAACACCCCTCTCTTTTCCCTTGACATATATTGATTTAACCTGCGCGTCTTTTCCAAGAGGCATAATGCGCATCTTCTGCCCTCCTCTCAATTTCCCGGTTATCAACTTACCGGTATATAATGTCTTCTTTCCGCTCCTTATGCTTCCCTGGAACAAGAGCCTCAGCACCTGGTTACCTTCCTTTTTAGCAGATGTTGCCTCATAAATAAGGTTCATTAGCGGCTTGCCCATATACCATCCAATGCGCGCAGAGCGCTTTACAAGATTATCTGCTTTATATGCAGATACAGGTACAAAGCTTATCGAACTCTGTTCAAAACCTATATTCATACAGAATTCCCGTACAGAATCCCTGATAAGTTCAAACTTCTCCTTTCTATATTCAATAGCGTCCATCTTGTTTACTGCTACTACTACCCTCCTTATCCCAAGCAGTTTCGCCAGTACGAGGTGTCTCCTTGTCTGCTCCGTTATCCCTTCTCCGTCCTTCGCAGAGACCATAAGCACGGCAAAATCCCCATAAGATGCGCCGCTTATCATATTGCCTATAAGCTCTTCGTGGCCTGGAACATCTATAAATTCGAAAGCAGCGTCCTTATAAGTAATCTGTGCCCTTGTGGTGTCTATCGTCAGTCCGCCTTCGCGCTCCTCCTCAAAGCTATCTAGTATGAAACCTGGCTCAAAGTTCCTTCCTAGTTTCCTGCTTACGTTTTTTGCCTCTTCAATCCTCTGTTTTGTTGCAGACCCTGTGGCTATAAGGAGGCTTCCTATCAGAGTAGATTTGCCATGATCCTTATTTCCCAGAAGGGTAACCCTTTTGATGTCCAAACAAGCACCTACATATATCCAAGCGCCCTTAACTTCTCCATAACATATGCTTTCTCCTTGTCCTGCTCTCTCCCTGCTCTCTCTTCAGTCTCCGTTACCTTGAGCTCACCCATTATCTGCTTGACGCTCTTTGCATTTGATTTTACGGGAACTGTGCAATGCGTACATCCAAGGCTTCTATACCTATATCCGTTGCTGGAATAATAAAGCGGATTTACTGGCACCTTCATCTTCATTGTATACTGCCATATATCTATCTCATTCCAATCGAGTATCGGATGAACGCGTATATGCCCTTTCGTATCCATCTTGGAGGAATAGTTGTTCCAAAGCTCAGCTGGCTGGTCCTTGTAATTCCACTTGAACTCAGTATCCCTTGGGCTAAAGTACCTTTCCTTTGCCCTTATTCCATGCTCGTCCCTGCGTATTGATACGATAAGCGCATCAAATCCGTGCTCTTTCATAACTTCCTTTAGTGCATCTGTCTTGTTAGACCCGCAGCAACTGAATCCGGAAAGCTCCGGTTTTATCCTACTCTTAGCAACTATCAACTCCAGGCCCCATTTTTTAGCTAAGTCGTCCCTGAACTTATAAGTTTCCGGGAAGTCTATTCCGTTGTCTATATGTATCACGGGAAAAGGCACCTTTCCTAGAAACGCCCTTCGCGCTATCATTATCATTGCAGTGGAGTCCTTGCCGCCCGACCACAGCGCAGCAACATTCTCAAACTTCTCCTTTGTCTCGCGTATTATATACGCGCTCTTCTCTTCCAACTCGCCTATATTCTGCATTATCATCTAATCCACCTTATTCATATTCGAGAGTCCTTTGAGGTAAATCAGGGCTCCTTCAAATCTCTTCCCATCCTTAACTGCAACAGGTACTTTTGCGACAAGCTTTCTTTTCGAATCGTAAAGCCCTACGTAAGACTTGTTCATATCATCTGCCTTTCTGAGTCCATGCTCAAAGACAACGTGATAATATCTTATATTAGAACCTCCAAGCTTCTCTCGAAGCCTATTCCAATTTTCAGCAGTATTAGCCGACCACAACGAATCAACTATATTATCAATTTCCTTAGCCATTCAATCGCCTAAATATCCAAGCGCCCTTAACTTCTCCATGACAGTGCTCTTCTGCCTTGCTTTTCCGTGTTTCTCCATCTCCAACTCAGCAACAGTCTCGCGCAAGACATATGTTGCGTAGTCAGAGACCGAAGAGAAACCAGTACTGCCTATAAGCCTCTCTACGTTATCAAACAGTGCTGTCGGTATCGTTATCGTTGTATACTTCCTTCTTGTATGCGTCGCCAAGTTATCACAAATGTAATTTAATGTTACAACATTAAAATATAAAAAGACATCGGTCAATAAACCTTATGTAAAAAATTATTCTTCTACATAAGAAGTGACGATTTTTATCCATTTACTACACAAAACCCGATCAATAGGTAAATATAAGGTCGCAAAAATGCGGCAGACCTGCGCTGCTACAGTTTCAACTAACAATTGCGGCAGGCATCATCACATCGACCTATAATCATGGGTCATCGTGTCCTGACCCTATCATCTGCCTACCGCAGGCCAAGACAGTAATGTATGCAACCTAATATTTTTAAGCATGGACAACCAACCATGCCATGCAGCTACATGCACAGCGAAAAGCAGAAAGAGAAAAAAAGCTCACGATAAGGTTTTCTGCAACTGTATGGATGCAGCAGCCGACTCTGCCAGCTATATTCGTTAATTAGCGAATATGGTGGCAGGTTGCACTGCATTTAAAATACTTTTTAGGCAAGTATTAAATATCGGTGGAAAAATGGTAGGTGTGAAAAATACGCGAAAAATTTCGGCTGCTAGCCCAAGGGCTTTCTACATGGAGCTTCTGGGAAGCATAATATACATGGTACTTGCATTCGCTGTTACTGGATTTGCAGCCAGTGCAGGTTCGTATGCAAATACACAGTGGAACGGAGCTGGTGCTTTGTGGTTGCCTGTCCTGTATGCCGGGGCAATAGTGAGCGCGATAGCTCTATTCTTTCTGAGCTTTGCAAATGCCGGCGAGTTCAACAATACACATCCTAAGAAAACATACGTCTTCTCGCTTGTAGGTGGATTTTCCCTTGTCGCACTGACATTCAACTCATCGCTCTTCTTGGGTGCGATAATAGGCTTTGTCCTTGCCTTTGTAGGTGTGTTATCCGAAGAAAGGACAGAATAACAAACCGTATTGTATCGTGCGGTCCTCCTGGAAAGTGGTGGACCGCCTTTTTTCTAAGATAAAGAGCTGCTGTTTCTGGCGTGTCCTAAAACTTGTAAAAGAGATTAGCTGCTGTTGTATAATATCCTGAATACCTTTGTATCGGAGTTGGAGTATACCTGCTCCATTCTGGCCACGGTTCCGTTTGTATTCCATTCGCATACATTGTTATTGCAGAAGTAAAGCAGTCTTATAAAGTTGCTCTGCGCAAGCGCGGTGCCTAGCATAAGCGCTCCTGTCATGTTGCTGAAAGGGGGTTTAATTTCCGGCGGACTGCTTGGGTTCGGAACGCTGGAATAGGTTATCATAAACAAATCCCCGTTGGTGTTGTTAAGCGTCTGTTTCAGAATGCTGTAGTTTCCATTGTACTGATTATAGAACGCAACATAAGAAAAAGGCGAGAGGACTGTCTGCCCCGACTTGGTAGGCTCAATCACATACGCACCTACCTCGCTCTGATTCGTCACCCTGACAAGTACCTTGTATCCGCTGTTACTTCCAAAGACATAGTCTATGCTGTTGCCGCTAATCGAAGGGCTGAAGTTGTTGAATTGTATATACCCATAATAGCTTTCATTCAGGCTTATATTGGCCTCAGTGTATATCCCGCTCAATTCGCTAAGCCACGCATATCGTATGAGGAAGTAGTCTGGCCTGCCATTTATGCTGCTCGTTAAGAACTGCGGATCTGGGCTTGCGTTAAGCAGCCAGGCAGCAAAAGGATCTGCTTTTGAGGCATTCTGCGAACCAACGCTATCCGTAACGCTTATCCTCTGCGCCCATCCCTCTATCACGCTTCCATCCGGCCAGAGCGTCAGGAATGTGCTATTTGTAGGGGTGTTTGTGCGTATCCAGTTCAATGCACTAAGGAAAGTGGGATTTATAAAATCAGCCTGCGTCACATCTGAAGAGTACGCTATGTCAAAATAGCCGAGCACGAATATTATCAGCACAACCATAAAAAGGTATTTGCTATTGGCGCTGCTCAAGAAAAGATAAGCATAAATGCTTATTGCAAGGGCGATACCAAGAGGTATTATCGCATAAACCAATCCCAGGGTTATCTGTAGCGCATTAAACTGAAACGCTAAGAAAGCAATTGAAAATGCGGTAAGCAGAATTGCCCAAAGAATCTTTTTTTCTTTGCTTACATTATCCTTAAACGGTCCGTAAGGAGAGAACAGGAATAGGGCGACCACAGTAAAGGTTGCAGCGAGAACCAGAGATAGAGAAACTCCTATGCCTGCAAAATTGTAAAGCTCTATTCCTATTCCCAAGCTAGCAAATACCGAAATAAGCCCATCCGAAAGCGTGTAAAGCCTGCCTCTACGGACAGAATTAACTATCAGCCAATAAATGGCATAAGCGGAGAATATCGCTATTGGGACTGCGACAAGGGAATTGAATCTTATTGCATGTATCTGCAGATAAGCAGTTACGATAAAGTACGCGGCAAAGGCCGCAAAAGCTTCACCTGCCTCAAACCTTATCCTTGGTATGCCTGACATAATGCCTTTCCCAGAGTCGTAAATCTGCATAAAGAAGAAAGGTAGCATTGTCACAAGGAGTATTATGAAGTCTATGAAAAAGTATACTGTGGATACGCTGCACGAAGGAGAATTAAGATTCAGTATGGCAGCAAAGGCCATGAAAATTGATGTAGGATTTGCAAATAAGTTTATTCCAAAACTGTCAAACAGGAAGCTGAAGCTTGGGGGCTGGAGTTCCTGTATCGTCGCACTGAACTTATTGTTTATTATTGCCCCATTGTCTACGAACACAGAACAGAGGAACGGATGGGCAAAGACATCAAGCACTATTATAAAAACTGCGGCTATTACAATTGCATATATGAGTTTGGCTTTGGAAGTATAAAGACCTTCAGTGGCAAGCTTCTTGAAGATGTCTCGCCGTTCTCCGTAATCAAGACCTAACCACGCAGCAACGGTAACAATCAGTATGGCTACAAAATAGATTCCAGTAAGCGGCTGGACTATTATAAATCCAAGCGCTTCGTACAGTCTCACGAGGAGCCACCATACTGCAAGGGCAAGTGCCATGTATACTACGCTTGATCTGAGCTTTTTGCTGTCATATACGAATCCCAAAAGCATTATCAGGAGCATTGCAAGGTAGTAGACCGCTGTGGCGAACGGTGCGCCATTCCACACATAATTGCAGATGCTCAAAAAGATACCTGACATTACCGCAAAAAACAGTTTCCTTTTTTGTTTTTCTTCCCTAAAAATCTGCAGGGCAAATACCAGTGACATTATCAGGAATATCGTGATGAATCCGTCACCCCTGTAAACAAGTGCGTTTGTCCTAGCCGCATCGCCTGAACTAAGCGCAACGAATGCCATTACCAAGAGGCCAAAAAACCTGTCCTTGCTTAGATACCTAGATAGCAGATATGCTCCCAATACATCAAAAATACCAAATAATACCGGTATAAGCCTCATTATTGTATAATAATTAATGCCGAAATAGCGCAGCAACATATACGGGATCAAGGTTACTTCATAAAGGCCATTTGGTTCTATTACCGGAGTGTGCGCTGGCCATCCAGACAGGGCGGAATACTTCGGTATCTGAAAATTATTCGCTACTGCCTGCCTTATTATTGAATAATGGTAAAATCCATCCGGCTCAAAGAAACCTGTAAGATGATACATGCCTACTCTAAGGTAGACTGTAACCCCAAGTATTGCGATTACTCCTATGTAAAAAAGTAGGTTTTTAGTATTAATGGAAGGTAAGTTCCTCTTGCCGCCTGCGGCATCATTATTGTTGGATAATTCTTTTTCCATCAGAAACACAGTAGACAGTTAAGCAGACACCTGATGGTACTCTAAGCTCTGATTAAGTTTATAAACGCATCAGTCTGGAAACTGTATATTGCACCTACCGTCCATGCCTGCGGGTCGCATGCTCTGGTCTCCATACGCTCCATTCCTATAAGCCTCCCATTAGCATCCACGCCATAATACTCAGGGAAAGTGCCTATCTCCCTATAAGCCTTAAGGGTGGTTCTTTTTATCCGCTCATATTCTAAATCAAGCCCAATTCTCCTGAGTCCTTGAGCAATTATCCAGTTATCATGCGGCCATACGGATCCGTTTTGGTACTTGTAAGGGTTGAAGGTATCAGAGAAAGAGGATTCGGTTCTTATCCCGTATGATGTAAACATATCCTTTTTCAGGAGCCTTCTTGCGACAGCCATGGCGCTTCCCCTGTCTAATATGCCAGTAAACAGAAGTTGCCCTGGATTGCTGGTAACCGTTTCTACAAGCCTGTCAGAGCCATCGAGTGCGATACCATAATAACCCCTCTTATCCGACCAGAATCTACTGATGTTTGATTTTATCTCCGCCGCCATTGTCTCGGTGTCATATTCTTGCCTTGCCCTATCAATCCCCAGCGCGCTGCGGATAGCGCCAAAATACCTAAATGCCATATACGCATAACCCTGCACCTCTACAACAGCAATCCTTCCTTCAAGGTCTTCAAGCATATTGCCTATTCCGTCCTTCCAGCTTTGGGATGGTAAGCCTTCATTTGGATTTAATCTGCTGTACCTAAGGAATCCATCATGAAGCCCATAATCAGCCATCCATCCAACGGCGCGCTCTATGTTGCCATATATTGACCTTATGAACTCAAGATCGCCTGTCTTATCCAGATATGCACCTGCACCTATTATGAACAATGGTGTGCTGTCCACAGAGAAGTATGCAGGCTTGCCGCCATGGAGCCAGCGTATGCCCTTTTTGTATGCCTCAACCGAAGAGCCGCCTGGGAAGAATTCATGCAATATCTTGCCTGGTTCTTCGCCATTCTTAGCGTCTACTTTGGTGCCCTGGAGCTTTGCCAGCGCTTCCAGGGAGTGCTTCAGTATGCCGCTGTCGTAGCCAAGTAGCTGCATTCCAGATATTATGGAGTCCCTGCCGAATAGCTCCATGAATTTTGGATACCCGGCCCCAAGATAGCCATTTCCAGAGGCAAGCTTGGAAACTGCGGAATCAACGCTTTCTGCTTTAAATGGATGCTTCCTCAAAGCTGTGTTTGCCTGCATAAAATTACCGTATTATTACCTTGTCAGATACGTCTACTATGCGGTCTATCCCGTATACTATGGGATTTCCGAAGCTTGTATTTATCACAAGCCTGCCATTCTTCACATCGACACTTGCGACCTTCCCTATTAGGGCGCCAAGCTCATTTATCACTTCCTTGTCCTTAAACCTCCTCTTTCTAAGTTCCCTTCTCTTTATGAGGTTTAGGGATGAGGCTATCGCCGCTTCTATTATGACACCTATTACAATGTAATCCACAAGCTGACTGAAGTATATCTGCCCTATTATCCAAGCTATGAAAGAGTACGTAAGTATCCAGAATACTGCCGCAGCGCCCATGTAAGAACCATACTTGAGGCTCTTGAAATAGTATTTGGTCCTGCGCATGTCGATAAACCTGCCTACTATATATAGAGAGAGTATTATCGGGACTATGAGCATGAATCCCTCTATCCCGTAGGAGATGGCCAGGAAACTGTCTGCAGTTATCTTTAGCTCCTGAGCATAGCTTCCAACTCCGACGAAGATTGCAGAGACGAGAAAAAGCAGGGATCCCAAGTAAAACACGAAGCTGCTTCGTTCCGCGCTGAAACCGAATCCCCTAAAGGAATTTATCAGCATATCCTCAAATCCGAAGCCCTTTACCATAAGATATGCGCCTATTATTATTACCGGAGGAATCCATCCGGCGCCAAGTAAGAAGCTCAGGGCCACCAACAGAAACAATATTCCCGGGAGCCCGAAGACTATCTTCGCGTAATGCGGTTCCTTCAGCTTCTCAAGTATTGTGAAATAAGCATTTTCTATATTCTCCGCCTGCTTTACCTTTACCACGCGCACGCCGTTTATCTTTATCCGGGATTCTACTATGGGGAGAACCCTGTCATCACTTGCGCCGTCGGTTACGAATATGCATGCATCGGCCTTGTACTGTCCAAGAACTATATCAAGCTGCCTGGCTATCTCCTTGTCTGCATCATATCCCTCCCTCTCGCTTCCGGTTATTGTTGCGATCTCCACTTCGTAGTCCTTCTCCTTAAGCGAATCGTAGAGTTTGACTGAATAAAACATCGCATTTCCGTCAGTATCCTGAGGATCGGCAAGCGCGAACTGCGAAGCTGCGCTGAGGTTCTGCACCCTTCCCAACAAGGGCCCGCTTATACCTGTCTTCCTATATAAATCGTTGTCTATATCCACTCCCAATATCAGCAGCCGCTCATCTTTGTTCTTGAAATTTGGCTCGCTTTTTTTGACAGGCATCAAAATCATTACTCAGGCAACCTATATTATTTTTATGCATGGCGCTGTAGATAAGCGAAAAATGCGGAAAACTGGGTTTCTTATATGTTTATAATTTTTTGTTCTGATACCATATAAGATAGAAATGCTTCTTGGTATAAAGCGGATATACGACAAGGCGGAAATAACCGAAGGCAAGAGGGTCCTTGTCGATAGGCTGTGGCCTAGGGGCGTAAAGCGCAGCACATCAAATATAGATGTCTGGCTTAAGGATGTAGCTCCGAGCACAGAACTTAGAGAATGGTTCTCCCACGATCCTGAAAAGTGGGAAGAATTCAAGGAGCGGTACAGAAAAGAGCTCAAGGACAACAAGGCATTCGACGAACTGGTTAAGATGGCAAGAGAGGGTGACATAACCCTTATATATTCGTCTAAGGATGAGAAGCACAACAACGCCGAGGTCCTGCAGGAAGAGATACAAAAAGCGCTCAGCCACTCTTAAGGTCCTCCATATTTGCAACTGCAAGGGGAATCAGCATCTCCTCCTTCGACATGCCACCATGATGGCCCCTGAAGGAAACCTTCCGCATGCCATTCTCCTTATGCATATACCAAACCATATTATTCTTCCGTGGCAGCGCCAGAACATCGCCAACCCTAGTTCTAAACTCTGTCTCAGGATCCCTGCCTCCAAAAAGCCCTTCGCCTATGGCATAATCCATGTCAACGAATTCAGCATCCTTCCCTAACTCTGATTTAAGATTATCTATTGTTTTTTCCTTCATGTCCTCCTTTATGTAAAGAAACATATCGCGCGGGCTTCCTGCCGGGGAAAGCCTCGTTCCATCCTTCTTCAGCCTGAAAGCGCTCTCAAGCCTCTTCTTGCCATTGAGGTATATTACTCTAGATGGGTCAACATCTATCTGGCCGTGGTCCGCTGTTATGACTATCCTTGTCCTGCGCGCGTACCTAGCCTCTGTCCGCTCCACAAGTCTCTTCATTGCAAAAGAGAAAAGCGCTACCTCGTTTTTCGCCTGGATTGACGAAGGCCCGTACTTGTGCTCTGCATCGTCTATGCCTGACCAATATATGTAAAAGTATGATTTTCCGCTGGCCTTGCGTATGCCGTCCTCTATATTGGCAAGCATCTCTCCGAGTGATGAGTGTGGCATTATATCTGCCCCTTCAAAGAGTCTCTTAGAATATACGCTTTTGCAGACTGCGGCCTTGAGCAGCGCATGGCTTTCTATTCCTTCTTCAGCGAATAGCTTTGAGAATGGTTTCCCCTTGAAGAGTTGCGATCCACTTATCTTTCCGGCAAGCTCATCAGGCTGTTCGGCGCCAAGTTTCCTGAAAGGCAGGGTCTCTATTATAGAGTCTGCCTTCTCCATGTATATATTCCATTCGGCAAGAAGATGCTCGGAAGGGAGGAGGCCCGTGCTTACGGTAGTCAGCGCTGCTGCTGTTGTCGAAGGGAATACGCTTGTAAGCGGGCATACAAAGCCATTCCTATTCACCGAATCCACGAAAGGCTCACTGCCTGCTTCTCTCCAGCTTCTATAACCGAATCCGTCCACAAGGAAAAAAAGAACAATCTCCGTTTCCTCCCCAATTCCGCTCTTGCTAATTATGTCGCTAGGAAGCTTCCTATGCTCGTATCCGCTTCCTAGGGACTGCGCAACAGTTGGCATTACATTTGAAAGGCAGTAGCCGTCATAATCAGGCCTTATGAAATCGCCGAGGAATCTACTCTTAAGTATCTTATCCTCTGGCTTCTCGTATATCACTCAACCAACCTTGGAAACCAATCTGCAGCAGCTTCCGAAGAGAGCGCGTCATACGACTATCTTTCGCGCTTCAAACTTGCTTATCTGCGCGATGTTCTTTATCGCATTTACCCCGTCAGCCTGGAAGCTATTGTCGAGTGCTGCTTTTATGAATTCCTCAAGCGTGACTTTTGATGCGTACTCCGCAAAGAAAGCATCAAGAGCTTTTCTCATTGCTGTTTTCTTTGTAGTGGCTACCTTATTCCTTGTAACTATCATTGCTTTGAGCGTGAATGCCTTTCCCTCCTTATCCTTAAGCTGCTTTGTAATGTAAACAACGCTGGTATGTCTCCTTACAAGCGAATGTACGTATCCGTAGGTCTCTTCAAGGAACCCCAATTCCGTGTTTGCAGAGCTGCCGCTCGCCTTAGTAACCCTAAGGCCTACCACGAAGAAAGAGTGCTCCGGCTTGTTGGTAAGCCAGGACAAATTCACCTTTATCATCCTTCCGCCTACTAGCTTTTCATCGTCGGCAGGTATCTCGCCTATGACATTCTCTCCAAAAAGCTTTGGGGAATAGACATTGAACCATTTCTTGTTCTTCCATTTTTCAGCAGATTTCTGAGCCATCTAATCAGTCACTCTTTATAAGCAGTGCAACCTTATCGGGTTCGTATTTCCAGTCAGAAGGGAGGTCACCAATCCTCTTGTAATATTTGGAAAGCCTCCATATCTTCGCTTCTATCCTGTTTAGCCTTGTCTTGTTGTGTACGTCATTGTGGTTCGTCTTAAGGTGATTTCTCAGCCCTACAGCTCTCTTGAGCAGGTCCATGAAATCCTGCGGCAACTCTGCCTTCTCATCCACATCAGCGAGTATCTCCTTGAGTCGCTTTCCGGTAGCGCTCTTAACATAAGGCACTCCGTGCTTCTCCTTCAATACCTGGCCTATCATGGCGTGATGCATTCCTTGTTTTGCGTACTCCTTCACGAGCTTGCGTATCTCCTTCTCGTCTATCTGGGCTTCCGCGGTAGTTGCAGAAAAGACCTTTCTTGACTTTGATTTACCCTTCTTCCTTGTATGCATTCTAGCCAATATAACACCAAAACTAACGTAGCAGCTAATGATTACTAAATTATACAGATATTTAATACAGATAATATTAAAAGCCTTGCTGACATGAATCCGCGCCTGCAGAATATCGCAAAAAGCTCAGGGATGCAGGCTTATGCGTATCCCAAGCTCCTCTATCTTCTCCGAGCCTTCTCCAACCGAGATGTAAGATATATTCATAGCTCCTTTTATGTCTTCCTCGCCATCGCCTATCTTCTCACTCACTACAAGCTCCTTCACCTGCGCGTTGAGGGCCATCTTCATGTTATGTTTCAGTATCCTTACCGATTCCAGCACCTTTGCTATTTTCCATCCGTGCTCCAAAGCTTCCTTGTCATACGCGAACTCTGCAGATACCGGCCATTTAGATACGTGTATTGAAGCACAGCCATCAACCTTGGAATATCTCCTTATATATATCTCGTCAGTTACGTACGGCATGAACGGGGCAAGCATCTTTAGAACTGCGAGAAATATGCTGTCAAGATGCCGCCTTACGGACGCATCACTGCCATACACTCTATACTTGACAAATTCCAAATAGTCATCGCAGAAAATCCAGAAGAATCTCTCCACTTCCCTCCTCGCAGCATAATAATCATACTGCTCGAACAGGGATGTGGCTTTCTCTATAGTTGCACTGCATAGGGAGAGTATCCATCTGTCCACAGCGTTCTTCCCTGCGCCTTCTTTTGCATCTGACGCTTCAGGATAGTTCATTGTTATGAAATTATTGACGTTCCATAGCTTGTTGATGAGCTTTGAACCTGCGACGAGTTCCTTCTCTTGGAAAGAAGCATCGCTTCCCGGTGAGGATGAGCTCGCCCACCATCTAAGTGCGTCAGCACCATACTTCTCGATTACTACCTTTGGCTCTACTATATTCCCAACAGATTTATGCATTGGTGCTCCCTTCGAGTCAAGCCCGTGCCCTGAGATAAGGGCGCTCTTCCACGGCAGCTTTCCCGTATGCAGGTAACTTTTTACTATCGTGGTGAAAAGCCAGAACGATATTATATCGTGTGCCTGCGGCCTGAGGTCCATCGGGAAGATGCGCTCAAAGAGCGCGTTGTCCGTCTTCCACCTGGCATTTATCATAGGGGTAAGCGAGGATGTCGCCCACGTGTCCATTATATCGGTCTCAGGTTCGAACGAGTCGCTTCCGCAAGCACATCTCTTTCCAGGCTGCTGCTCCAGCGGATTTACCGGAAGGGTATCAATATCGGCAAATATAGGCTCGCCGCATTCTTTGCAGTACCATACGGGAAACGGAACGCCATAGTAGCGCTGCCTAGATATGGACCAGTCCCACTGGAGCCCTGAGACCCAGTTCCTGTACCTCACTTTCATATACTCGGGATGCCAGTCCAGCTCTTCTCCAAGCTCTATAAGCTTATCCTTAAGATCAAGATATCGTATATACCACTGCTTCTTTACAAGAAACTCTATCTCTGTGTTGCACCGCTCATGAACATTGACCGTGTGGACTATCTCCTTCTCATCCAGGACGAGCCCTTTCTCTTTAAGCTCCTTTACTATTTCCTCTCTTGCTTCGCGTATCTTCATGCCCTTATACTTTCCCAGGAGCATCCTTCCATCTTCGTCTATTGCAATCCTGAGCTCAAGGTTGTAAGCCTTATACCATTCTATATCCGTGAGGTCACCGAATGTGCAACACATAACTACTCCAGTGCCCTTTTCAGGATCAACTCTCCTGTCCCCTATCACCTTTACCTTGTTTCCAAAAAGCGGGACAGTTACGTCCATGCCTATCTTTCCAGAGTTCTTTTCGTCTTTATCATTTACCATCACCGCCACGCATGCCGGGAGCAGCTCCGGCCTGGTTGTTGCTATCCGTATGCCATCAGAGAACTGTATCGTTATAAACTTGGACTTGAAGTCCATATCCTTAAGCTCCATCTGGGATATTGCAGTCTTGCACTTAGGGCACCATATCGAAGGGCTTTCCTTCCTATACGCTCGTTTTTCATTCGCAAGCATCAGGAATGAGAGCTGCGATATCCTCTGCACATCCTTACTTATTGTTGAATATCTGAGGGACCAGTCGACTGATATTCCTATCTGCGTCCATGTATTTCTGTACATCTCCTCATACTTCTTTGTCTCCTCCTCTACAAGCCTTGAGAACTTCTCCCTGCCCATCTCTTCTGCAGTTGTCTTGTAATTCTTTTCCACAAGCATTTCCGTGGGTATCCCATTGTTGTCGAAGCCGAAAGGGTAAAAGACGTTATAACCGCGCATCCTCTTGTACCTGGCAACGAAGTCAGCCTGCGAGTATGAGTAAGCATGCCCTACATGTATCAGTCCGGATATTGTTGGTGGCGGCGTGTCTATTGCGTATACCTTGGCGTTGCTGCTTCGCACAAACTTATACACGCCATTGCGCTCCCACAACTCGGCAAGCCTGGCTTCAACTTCCTTAAAATCATACTTTCCGCCCATAGGCACAAACCATCAAAGCAAGCTGTGCGCTTTTTCCGAACAAGCAGCACCAAACTAATCTTCAAGGCTTGCTAATATATTCCTTTCCTTACATGAAAACCAGATACGCCGTAAATACTTATCTCAATCAATATTAATCTTATCTTTGCATATCAGAACGAACAAGATGAATAAAATCGCGTCCCTGCCATACATGAAGAAATGGTTCATAGTCGCATCTCTACTTGGAATTGTGTCGGGGATATCAGCACTTGCGTTCTACTATGCAATAATAGCAGTGGAGCACATATTTCTTGGATCTTTTGTTGGGATGAGTATACCTCGCCCAGCAGGCGAGGGGGGCATCTCGGGTTTCGTATACGATGTCAAAAATTACTGGTACATACCCCTGAGCATAGTGATCGGGGGTATCCTGTCAGGCGCGATAGTATATAAGTTTGCCCCGGAGGCGGAAGGGCATGGTACCGACGCGGCGATAAAGGCGTTCCACTACGACCAGGGAAAGATCCGCCGCAGGATACCGCTTGTAAAAGGAATAGCCTCCGCAATAACTATAGGCTCTGGAGGCAGCGCAGGAAGGGAAGGCCCAACGGCACAGATATCGGCAGGGATAGGCTCGTTTATAGCGGATACTCTCGGTCTAAGCGATAATGATAGGAGGCTGGCAGTTGCGGTATGCATAGGCGCAGGGATAGGCACTATATTCAAGGCCCCCATAGGGGGGGCAATCCTTGCAGCAGAAGTGCTATACAAGAGGGATCTGGAGACCGAGGTAATATACCCGTCAATAATAGCAAGCGCAATAGGGTATTCTATCTTCGGCTCTGTGGTAGGCTTCACCCCAATATTCGGCTACAATCTGGTGCCATTCAGCGTACTTCGCCTTCCTATGTATGCGATACTTGGCATTGTCACAGGCTTGCTTGCAATATTGTATATAAAGACGTTCTATGGCGTTAATGGATTCTTCAATAAACTCAAGATAAGCAGGTATGCAAAGCCTGCGATGGGGGCATTTGTAGTAGGGATTCTTGCGCTCTTCTTCCCAGAGATAATGGCCACAGGCTATGGGTGGGTCCAGATACTGATGAATGGGTCTTTGCAGCAGATCCCAACATTCGGCGCGCCGCTTCTCCTGATGCTTATACTTCTTCCGTTTGTGAAGATTATAGCTACTTCGTTCAGCATAGGTTCTGGAGGAAGCGGAGGTGTATTTGCGCCAGGTATAGAGATTGGCGCAAGCGCAGGGCTACTTGTCTTCTTAATGTTCCATGCCGTAAGTCCGACTCTTGCGGCAATAGCTGTGCCATTTGTAATAATAGGTATGCTCTCATTCTTCGGCGCGGCTGGAAAGGCGCCGATATCGGTGCTTATTATGGTGGTGGAGATGACAGGGAGCCTCCAGCTTCTTCCAGGTGCAATGATAGCCGTTCTGATAGCGTACTTCATA
This sequence comes from Microcaldota archaeon, assembly GCA_021835105.1. The sequence continues at coordinate 12,196 of JAKBQS010000004.1, read as the reverse complement.
TCCGGTGACAATACCATATACCGTTCGCAGGTGCCTACAAGGAAGGATTCGCCTGTCCATTTTGGCGAATACAACGTCCCTATGCTCACGGGAATGACTATAGAAGGCATAGGGTTGCATGACATATCAATAAGCCCTAAGTCAACAATATCCACTGCCATCAGGAATATGAAGGCGGAGGGTCTCGCTTCCCTCCCCGTGGTGGAGGGTGGGAAACTGATAGGCGTAGTCTACCTGTTGGACATAAACAATACCAGGGGCCCGGAGAGAATCAGGTCGCTAATGAGAACCGGGAGCACATACCTGAGGCTACATAATACTGCAGATGAGGCATGGGAGGTTATGGTAAAGAACAAGAGTACATGGGTCTCAGTTGTAGAGAAAGGCAAATATCTTGGTGTCGTTACGCTTGACAGCATACTAAAGCGCTACAAAAGCAAGATTGCATCGCTTCGCGGAACCCCAAAGCAGGCTAATGGGCCTTCCACTCCAAAATAAGAGCTGCCAGCCTCTTCATTGCGAAGGCTTAATATATAGAAACATTTAAATATCTTACTGCAACTTATTATATAGCTTATTTTAGAAAGGTTTAAAAAATTAACCTGACGTTTAAGCATGGTGAGAACGATGACAAACCAGAAAAAAGATTTAAGGCAGGAGAAAAACGATGACTTTGAACTGTTAGCTGACTCAGCGCACCCTGCGCAGCAGAGGCCATACGCTGCGAGAAGGGACAGCGAGAATCCGGCTGAGATAAAGCACTGCCCAAGTTGCGGCAGCACGGATGTAATATTCGACAACGAGAAGGGAGAGTATGTATGCAACAACTGCGGTCTGATAATAGAAGAGAACGTGACTGACGTAGGACCAGAGTGGAGAGCTTTCGACAGCGATCAGAGGAATTCAAGGGCGAGGACAGGCGCTCCAATAAAGTACATGAAGCCCAACAAGGGCCTGGTAACAGAGATTGATATGTACAATAAGGACATACGTGGCACAAAGTTGCCATCAAAGCGCCAGGCACAGCTATACCGCATGAGGAAATGGCATAAGAGGGCAAGCATCGCCAGTTCAAGCGAGAGAAACTACATAATAGCGATGCCTGAGCTGAACAGGGTAGCAAGCTACCTGGGGCTTCCAGACAATATAAGGGAGCAGGCTGCGCTTCTATACAGGCAGTGCGTAAAGAACAACCTGATAAGGGGAAGGCCGATAGAGACGGTAGTGAACGCAGCATTATATGCTACATGCAGGAAGACTGGTATGCCAAGAACGCTTGACGAGATAGCACAGATATCTGGCGTGCCGAAGAAGGAGATAGGCAGGTCATTCAGGGTGATTGCCCATGAGCTTAATCTGAAGATACCACTGACTGATCCTTCTAGCTATGTTCCGAGGTATATATCCGCACTTAAGCTTAGCGGAGAAGCACAGGAGAAGTCAATGCTTCTCTTAAAGCAGGCGATGAAGAAAGGCCTTGTCAGCGGAAGGAGCCCTACTGGGGTCTCTGCTGCTGCAGTATACATAGCAGGCGCACTGGTGGGAGAGAGGCGCACCCAGAAGGAAGTGGCAGATGTGGCAGGAGTAACTGAGGTTACCATAAGGAACAGGTACAGGGAGTTGAAGAAGGAACTGAACATAGACGTAAACCTCTGATGGCACAATGTCCGGTGCATTAGGGCCAGCCTGGACTTGGCTGGCATTTTCTGTATTTTCCATTGCGCTTAGCATGGCATACGCGTCCCCTGGCAGTTATGTGGGTTCCCAGAACTATACTGTAGCGTATGCAAATTCTACAATCAATAGCACAGCCAATTACATAGAGACAATAAACCAGAGCGGCTACCTTCTCTTCTATCCTAATCTATCAAAGGCATATTCCTACCTGGAAAAGGCAAGGAGCATATATACAAAATCCCCTTCGGCTGCAGTTGCGTATGCAAATCAAGCAGAGGCTTCTGCAAGAGAACAGTATGCCACTATCGGACAGTATAGGCTTTATTCACTTGTAGCTGCTGCTATCTTTACTATTGCAATGGGCGCAATACTATATCTCTTCATGATACCAGTCAGGAAAACAGTCAAGAAAAGCAGCAGTACGACACCGGCGAGAATATCACAGAAAAAGCCTACACGAAAGAAAACTAAGGGCCATTATGCCTAAGGCTGTATACTCTTCCCCTCCAGGTTATCCTCCGCATGAAGGCAGCACATGAGAGATTATAAACATACAAAAACGGCATAAGCACAGAAGCCACAAGTAATGGTGCTGTGGCATCCTTCCCAGCTCTCTTTCTTGTACGGTATGCTGATATAGCTGCATGCAAGAGCAGCACTAAGGAAAGAGGATTGTATTGCGCAAGGGCCACTCCTGTTATTATCAGCAATGATTCGGCTGAGTAGTAAGCCAGTCCTACATAAAGATTTCTCCGCTGCCCAAGTACACTCAATGCCGCCTGCCGGTTTGACCACTCGAGGAACTCCGGTAAACTATCTTTTGATATGACTTCAGGATTATATTTTCCAACATACCAAATTCCCAAGCCCTCTCCCATAGCCATCTTCATTATTGTTATGTCATCTGAGACAGAGAAATCTGACTCAAGGAAGAAGCGCATTCTACTACCTCCAGCTATAAGGCTTCTCCTGAAGGCCATAGACCCGCCCCATACAAATCTTGTAGCATTGCTTTCCATCAGCCCTTCACCTACGAAACCCCATGCAAATTTGAATAGGGAGACAACTCCTCCTTCAGGAGCAAAGCGTGGGAACATTGTTGAGACCCCGATCTTCTTATCTGCCAGGGGCGCAACTAGCTCCGAAAGCCATGTCATTTCTACACGTATGTCAGAGTCGGCCACAGCATACACCTCATATCCTGGATTCATCTTGATGGCGCTTGCTATCGCCCTGACCTTTCCGCTGCACTTATAGCATTTTATATTGGAGATGATATGTTGCACTTCTGCCTTCTCTGTTGCATCAACTGCCGGATCACTGGCATCGTCGACAACTGCAATAACTCTGAAATCCGGATAATCCTGCATTTTTATTGATTTCAGGTTCCCCTCCAGTCCACGATCCATGCCCCTGCAGGGAACTATAACCAGAACGCGCGGATGGTATGCCATCGGATTGTGCACCTTTTCCTCCATATTATTTCTGCCCCTCAGCTTAATCACATCAGCCGCAATCAGCAAGGCAAATACCGCTGAAATAAAGAGTAGATAATACTGCAAAAGCCAATTCAATTTTCCACCCTCCTAATCTACAAACATTTATATTATTCTAACCAGACTGATAATCATATGCCATACCACAGTTTTGAGACTATAATACTGCCCTCGTTTCTAGCATTCATAATAACTATAATAGGGACAGAGTTCATAATGGTATACCTGAAAGGCGCAGGCATAATAGCAGAAGATAGAAACAAGAGCAAGCCAGTGATACTGCCCAGCAGTGGAGGTGTGGCTGTAGCATTCGGGCTTATAGTGGGTATACTTTCATATACATTTGGAGGATCTTTCTTATTCGTTCCAGTTCTGGACGTAGAGAAACTTCTCTCTATAGCACTATCAATAGTCCTAATTGCGTTCGTGGGCTTCCTTGATGACGTAAACGTGAAGAGCCACAGGGTTGCGAGCACAGGGATAAAAGATATAAGGCAGGGCCTAAGGCAGTGGCAAAAGCCGCTTCTCACGTTTGTCGGTGCCCTTCCGCTCATGGCTATAAACGCAGGCGTAGGGGTTGTCTTCGTTCCGTTTATCGGTAGGATAGCATTGGGAATACTCTACCCTCTGATAGTACTTCCGATAGCAATAATATTCGTCTCTAATTCCTTCAACCTCCTTGGAGGGTTTGATGGGTTGCAGCCATCAATGGGCGCAATAGCGGCTCTCGGCCTGGTAATCTACTCATTTTTCTACGGCAATTACATGGGGCTATTTCTTTCCTCTATACTATTTGCGGCCATTTTGGGGTTTATCCCGTTCAATACGTATAGGGCAAAGATAATCCCTGGTGACAGCTTTACGTATGCAGTAGGGGCCTCCCTTGTAGCAGTAATGGTCATGGGTAATGCTGAGGCGTTCGGTATTATAATATTCGTGCCTTGGATTATAGAGTTCTTCCTGCACCTGCGCAAGAAATTCAAGGTATCAGATCTTGGCGTGCGCCAGAAGGATGGGACGTTCAAGGCTCCTTACGGCAGGAAAATATATAGCCTGACGCATGCAGTAATGAACCTCAAGCCGATGAGGGAGAAGGATATAACCCGCTACCTTTCAGCAGTAGAAGTTATGTTTGTGCTTTTAGGGCTCGGACTTAAGCTTGCCGGATTGCTCTGACGCACAAACCTGGACCCGTCAAATATCAGTTTAACATCATCGGCTTTTATTGTCTTCCTACCTGCATGCTGAGCGTACGTGCGCGATCTCTCTGTCATCTGCTCCGCAAGCTTCTCTATCTCCTCTTCCAACCTTAAAACTGCGTCTTCAGTAACCTTCTCTGCGCCAGCTTCCCGTATAAATTGCTCTATCTCATAAAGACTAAATGATTTTTTTATCACAGCATTACCCCAAGGAAAAAAGACAATAGAGTTGAAAGGAAAACCTTTAAATTCATATTCGGGTGCCCATAATAGCGGCATTACCAGAAGTTTTACTGGAATATCCACTCTGTAGAGGCAAACTGCAAGCTTCATATACCGATTCAGGCGAAACCAGACATATCTGGCTTACTTGTATCGCAGTATAGCCCCTATGCCCTTGAAGCCCATCAGGAACTCCTTTCCATAAGAACTCTCAGATGACACAAATACCGTATCTACCCCTCCTTCATCGGCGAGACCTACCAGTTCTGCTATTGCATCTTCCCTAGATACAGGTTCAAGGGTCCCGCCGCACTCGTGCCTCTTTTGCTTCACTTCACTTTCCATGCTCTTTACTATCTGGTTGCAGGAGCTGCATTTATACTCAACCATATACATCTCTAGGTCATTGTTTATTATGAGCGTGCCTGCCTGATTCGCAAGAAGCGCCTTCTTGGTATTCTCATATCCGTATGTTGCCAATCCCCCATGGGATATCTCTTGGATGAACCGCTCTATAACTCTCCTCTCCATATACGCTTCCTGTTCCTTGAGCAGATCAGAAGCCTTCTCCACAAGTTCGTTGAGCCCGAACTCATCCGTATATCCTGTATCATATACGCCGAGTATCTTTATCTGGTAATTCAAGGTGTTTGATTTCACAAAGCCTTCCTTGGTAGGCCCAGGCCCACCAACTATAAGCCCCTTTACCTTGAACTGGCTCTGCTCGAATACGGAGTTTATTATCTCAGAGACACGCGAGTAGTACTCGCCTATGCTCTCCTCGATTATCCTCTCGTATCTCCTTGCCGACTGCCCTCCCTTGCGCACCTTCGCATGAACCATCGAATTAAGTTTCTTAATAACCTGTATGTGCAGGCCCTTCAGTGTGGCAACAGTTGCCTCTCTGCCATCAAGGACAACAAGGGCGTATGTATCCTTAGTGCTGACTATGTCCTCTATAGGATCCAAGAGAAACGTTGAATCGCATCGGTATATGTTTACTTTTATGGGCAGCGGCGGCTCCATTGAGAACAATTCTATCGATGTCTTTCCAGGGTTGTCTGAGATGTTGCCGCAGAACACCGCAAGTCCATTCTTCGGGGTTTCCTTGTAAAGCCTCAGGTACTGTATTATCTTGTCTATCGCGCTCTGAACGTTAGTCCGTGTGGACTTTGACTTTATATTAGATGATTGGCTGTATTCCTCCCTGAGCTTTGAGACTTCTTCCGAAAGCTGAAAACCTGCAGGTACGTATATGCTTATAAGCTCCGTTCCAGAGCCGCGTATAGAACGCAGTTTTTTTATCTCCCTAAGCATCGAGTACTCGTTTTTCATCGTTATTCTACCATGTGGAAAGGCTTCAGTAAAAGTATTTAAATAGCAATGCTAATAAATACAATAAGATTGGATATGCCGGGATTATCGACTCCGCAGCAGCAGGCTGGAATACTTAGCTTCTACGATGCACCCGAGAAGGGTCCCAGGCTCAGCGCAAAGCACATACTTGTTTTTGCAGTAATATTCTCAATTATAATAATCTTCCTGGACCACGTGGTCGCGCTATAGAGTATTATGCTGCAAGTGCCGTACGAAAGCAGCGATCCTGTGCCATTTCATGTAAGCGTAAAGGCATCCTTTCTCTTCTCACTGACTTCTCCGCTTTCAGAAAGCAGATATAATATCGCCCTTATCCCTTCTTCGTCTATGCCTGTCTTTGCGGACAGGTCAGCAGTCTTTGATGTACCGCTTCCTATAAGCTTTATGAGCTGCGGACCGTTCTTTTCCATGAAAGACCTTAGCACAATATAGAATTTCCTGTTGAAGGCCCTAGTGCCAAGGACATGCCCCTTCCTTATGCTCTCCTCTAGCGCACTTGATATCGCAGCGGCCTGACTCTCGCTCTGCAGTACTATATAACCTTCTTTCTCAAGCGTGGCAACCTCGTCAATCTCTGTTATTGGTGTGTAGCCTGCCGAAGGCTGCTGTGCACGCTGCACATAAGATGGGCCCCTAGGCTGCTGGTATGCTTTCAACTGCGGTGCTGGGGAGGCGCCAGGTGTGCTCTTCTTGCGCATAAGGAAGTTATCATAAACATCCTTGGAAATGCTGTATACCCTATTTCCATCCTTGCTATTGAAGAGGTTCACGAACTTTTTCTGAAGCAGGGATTTCATTACAGCTTTTTCATCCTGCGTAAGAAGTTTGTTTACATTCTCAACAGTCCTCATCTGGTATCTGAGAGTATCTATTTTTTTGAGCACTGCAATCTCGACTTGCGAAGGCGTCAGTGGCGCTCTTCTTGCCACCTGCTGCGCTGAAGCAGCAGCATCGCGCCCTTCCCTGTAACTATCATCCTTCTTTATTACTATATAACCTCCGTCATCGCTTCTAAGGAACTCGACTTCCTGCCCCTCAGAGAGTTTCATCGACTTGATAAGTTCGTCTGGAAGGTTTACAATCAGCTTATTGCTCTTTGTCCTGTATATCTTAACCAATCAACCATCATCGCAGTTAAATATGCAGTAATTTATTCCATGGAAAGTATAAAAAGTTAGCATAATATAAAGAGTAGGTGTTCATTTGCGATACACTGCCGCACGGGCTGCGGATTTCCTAGTGTTGGAGAGAAGTAGGCATGCATTCTCTTCGAAGAGAGACAATGGTCGCGTCATGATCTTCGGAGGTTCATCCAGATACCACGGTGCAGTAGCTCTGGCATCACTCGCAGCTTTGAGAGCAGGCGCAGGTTACGTAGTATCAATGGTTCCACAGAAAATACTTGTGGAAGAAAGGTCCGTCTCACCGAACATAATAGTGGTGCCTTCAGGAATAAGCCATCTGTCTTTTGGAAAAGCAGCGATGGCGGAGATTGAAAAGTCAGATTCCATCGTAATAGGTCCTGGTGCCGGGAGGGATCCGCCAACACTAAACGCATGCGCATCTGCAATACGCAATGCGTGCATCTCCAGGAAGAAGCTCGTCATAGACGCGGATGGTCTCTTTGCAATCAGAAGACAACCCAATCTGGGAAAGAAAGAAGACGTAGTCCTTACTCCTAATGATAGGGAAGCAGCAGTGCTTGCGGGAATGGCGATTGGCGAGGAGAATGCATCCAGCATACAAAAAAGGATAGACATCGCTATTCACATAGCAAAAACATACCATACATCGGTAATACTAAAGGGCCACAGAAGTATTGTGACTGATGGCACGCGTGTAAAGGCCATAACGCCAAAAACCGCAACCCTTGCCACTATGGGAACTGGCGATGTCTTGTCAGGGATACTCTCCTTCTATCTAACCAGATCAAGTGACGCATTCGACGCCTCAGTCTGCGCCGCATATCTGCACGCAATGATTGGGGACTACATAGCCGCAAATTTTGGGGAGCATGCAATAGCATCAGATATAATAGAAAATATGCCTGCTGCAATATCATGGATAAAGAAGGGAATGGGGCGTATTCGCAAATAACTATTTAATATTGGATAACCAAATTATATGCTTGATATAATGGCTGATGAACCTTATTCCTATGCCTTGGAAGATTTTGCCCATCACATATACGAAAGGGCTAAAGAATGTTATCCCGAAGCCAATCTTGGAGAGTCTGAGGTTCGCTCTTCTGTCTCATGGCAGAAGTCTGCTGACAAAGATCTCGCCTCTTCGATAGCATTCAAACTTTCCAAAATGCTGAAGAGGAATCCAAGAGAGATAGCCGATAAACTCTTCAAGAGCGCAGAAATACCCGGAAAGATACCGTATAGAATAAGCAGCGAGAACGGGTATATCAATGCAAGGTTCGATAGGGCTAGGTTTTCGGGAGCGGTGCTTCAATATATCAACTCAGAAGATATGACGCACCGGCAAGGCGCAGGATCGAAGCCGAAAGGATTTGTCCTCGCAGAGTTCCCTAGCGTCAATCCAAACAAGCCGTGGCACATAGGCCATCTCAGGAATGCGCTTCTTGGAGATTCAGTATCGAGGATAATTGAGGCCGACGGATTCTCGGTAATAAGACAGGATTACATAGACGATCTCGGACTCCAGATTGCGGAGAGCGTATGGGGCTATATCAAACTAAACGGTAATCCTGATAAAAAATTCGATCAGTGGCTTGGGGAGCAGTATGTTGCGGTAAACAAGGAGATGGAACACGATGGCGTGAAAGAGGAGGTGAACCGTGTGCTCAAGCGCATGGAAGAAGGCAATACTGAAGAAGCAAGGACCGCGCGCCTTATCGCTGAGAGATGCGTAGCTGCCCAATATGCCACGGCGTTCGAATACGGGATATATCACGACATGCTGGTCTGGGAGAGCGATATAATAAGGGAAAGGCTTCTTGAGCAGGCTATTGGGCTGCTTGAGCAAAAACACTTCATAGAGAATGTAACAGAGGGTAAGTACAAGGGCTGCAAGATAATAAACTTATCAAGCATCAGGAGCAGCGGCTCGGCTTTGGCTGAAGGTCTAGTAGAGAGGGACGATGAAGCAAAGGTTCTAGTCAGGAGCAGCGGCGCCGCTACATACCTGGCAAAGGACATAGCTTTCCACATGTTTAAGTTCGGCCTTATAGGCAAGGGGATGCGGGTAAGCACATTCTTGGAGAAGCAGCCAAACGGCAATCCAGTATTTACGACGTCTTCCAGCGGAGAGGAACTCAAGCAGCCTCCATGCGACATGGCTATAAACGTTATAGGCTCTGCGCAGGATTACCTGCAGCTGCTGTTAAAGTCGTCATTTATCGCCATGGGTATGGATGAAGTTGCGAATAAGATAATACACCTCTCTTACGGTGAAGTCAACATAGAAGGCTCCGACCTTAGCGGCAGGAGGGGCGGATGGCTTGGCGAAGGGCGCAACTACACTGCGGATGATCTTCTTGCAGTCACATCATCAAAAGCCGCAGAGATGCTGCGGAGCAGCAAGAAGTTCGAGATCAGCGAAAATCTCGAAGATACCGCAAGAAGGATAGCGCTCTCTGCAATAAAATTCGAGTTCCTTAAGATATCTCCCGAGAGGCGCATCACATTCTCATGGGAGAAGGCACTGAAGTTCGAAGGAGAGACAGGACCATATTGCATATATACCTACGCAAGGTCCAGGAAGATCCTCAAGAACGCAGGATATACGCTTGATTCAAGCCGTGAACCGGACTGTTCAGCAGTTACAGAAGGCGAGGATTATATCCTGATAAAGCTACTTGCGGCAAAGGCGGAGTGCATAAAAAAGGCAGCACGCGAATTCAGACCTGACATAATTGCAGATTACCTGATAGCCATATGCTCCTCATTCAGCAGATTCTATGAAAAGTACCCTGTGATCAAGGGTGGTGAGAGCAAAGAATTCCGCCTTTGTCTTGTATATGCCGTCTCATTTGCCATAAAGGACCTTCTCATGCTTCTTGGAATAGAGACTGTTGAATCTATGTAGCCCCGCTTTTATCCGCAGCTTCAAGAGACTTTGCTACTTCTTCAGATTCATCATGCTCGATTCCATATCTCTTCATAAAGAACGTGGCAATATTGTGCACATCCCTCTCCAGGAATTCCCTGGCTCTTGGATGGTCTATGCTTACCGCCTGCCCAAAATCTATGATGTAAGGCGTATCATTCTTTACAAGCACATTGTATTCGCTCATATCCCCATGCACCAGTCCATAGCTGCTCAACTTGCGCATAGACTCGAATATCCCTTCCATTATCCTTTCAGGGTGCTCTGATTTTGTGTCCTTCAATCTTGGCGAAGGAACCCCATTTTCTCCTATAAATTCCATTGCGAGCACATTTCCATTGGCATAATACGGCATAGGCGCCATCACCCCTGCCTCCTTCGCTATCTTCAAGTTTCCGTATTCTTTTCTGCACCATATGCCTATAAGTTTATTTACGTCTGTGCTCTTCCCAGAAAACCTTCTGTCCCCTCTTATGTAATCCTCCCTCTTTCCAAAGCTTGAGGTCTCCATCCTGAATATTTTCAGGAGCACAACATCCTCCTTCACCCTGCGTCCGTTCTGGGCTAAATAAATATCTGCTTCCTTGCCGCTCGCTATCTGAAAGTATATTGACGAGATTATTCCTATCCCGAAAAGCTTCTTCAGACTGGAAGTGGTCCTATCATCAATTGACGAGCTGCCGAACTTTAGCACTTCCTTCAGCGTAAACCGGTCCCTGTCTGGCCGTTTCCTCTTGCTTACCATCCGCGACATGATATAATATCCCTCCCAACATTTCTATATTTATTCTTTGCCTGAGCAGTCTCACCATGGGTGTGCGCATAATTGCAGATAACAGGGAAAGATCCGAGAACATCTTGGAAACTCTCGTATCCATGGATTCTTTAGTAGAGATCTTGCAGTTGCCCGTAGGGGATTATGTCCTCTCCGACAGGATATGTGTGGAAAGAAAGAGCGCACCAGACTTCGAAAACTCAATAATAGACGGCAGGCTCTTCGAACAGGCAAAACGCCTTTCAGAAGGGTTCGAGCGGCCCATAATGATAATAGAAGCATCCGAGCAGCAGCCGCGTATAAGAAGGAATGCACTGATATCTGCGGTACTTAAGCTCTATACCACATACGGCATACAAGTAATATTTACAGAGAGCGATGAGGATACTGCATTCACGCTGCACAAGATAGCTGAATTTGAGCAGGAAGAGAACAAAAGGCAGCCTGTGATAAGGGGACAGCGCAGGAAGCGCACCGATTACGACATACAGCTGAGCATCCTGAGTTCCATACCGGGCATAGGCGAGAAGCTTGCTTCGTGCCTCCTCTCAAATTTTGGCAGCGTAAAGAACGTCATGATGGCAGATACAAAAGAGCTGCAGAAGGTCAATAAGATAGGCAGAAAGAAGGCAGAAGCCATATACCATTCCCTGAATGGCGCGCCTGATAATGGGGCATCCCAATGAAACTTATCGAGAGAATATTCAACGGCGGGGAGCAGGGCATAATAAAGAAGAGCAAAGTAATAGCCGAACACGCCAAAAAGGCCAACGCGCTAATGCTTCAGGTAATCTCTGGCAGCAGGGACATATCCGGAATAAGGCGGCTCGAGCGGCTCTCCGATTCTGAACTGTTCAACCTTACCAATTCCGTAACATCTGGTTCAATAGCACCAAATCTTATAGATGACGTAATAAGGTTCCTGAATACGGAGGACGACATAGTTGACAATATATTCAACCTATCAAGGGCTGTCATACGCTACGATGGCGGCTCACCTGCAATGAGGAAGTACTTAGGTTCAAATCTCAGCAAGTTCAATCTATTCACGGACAGAGCTCTCGGGCTTCTCATAGAGATGCATTCCGCGGAGAGAATATCAGAGATGCGAAAATTCAGGACCGAGATAGAAAAATACGAGAGGAAAGTAGATGACGTAAAGGACGCTATGCTGAATTATGCATATGCTGCCAAGCTCAACTACAAGCAGTTCGCGCACACAACCGACATAGCGTATCTTGGGGACAACATACTCGACAGCTGCGAAGATTCCGCTGACAGGCTGCTGGGAATAATGCTCTCGATAGCCACATGAGCGTGATGGGTTGATAGGTGCGTTAACATATGCCATGGCCCTCTTCCTCATAGCCCTC
>JAKBQS010000047.1 GCA_021835105.1 Microcaldota archaeon | reverse complement strand
CAGAGAGCAGCACCGTACTTACGTACATAGGCGCAGGCTACCTAGTGGAGAAAGGGATAGAGGAAGCTAAGGCATTCGTAAAGGAGAACGAGAAGAAAGAAGAGGAAATACTCAAGAAGCTTTCGGCAGAGAAGCAGAAAATAAGCGCGGAGCTTGCAGACATAACATACAGGCTTGGTGCGCTTGAGCAGCAGGTATCCTGATGTTCGACGGATTAAAGAAAAAGTTTTCTAATTTTGTAAATTCATTCTCGAAGAGCGAGGAGGCAAAGGAGGAAGCCGCTCCCGTGCCGCAGGAATTCCCTGCAGAGGCTCAGCAGGAAAGGCAACCCGAACATATTCCTGAAGAGACCGCAGTGCGTGAGACCACACAGCAGGCCAAAATTAAGCCAGTGCAGGAAGAACCACGAGAATCCGGCCAACACGAAAAGATAGGTTTGCATCATGAAAACATGGGCAGCGAGAATATTCCACATAACGCGGCAGAGCCCAGTAAGGCAAGGCATTCTAGTGCCAATGTCCAGGAAGCTCCAGGGAAGGAGAAAGGAGGCATCAGGCTTGCGGCAACAACTAGGATAAAAGGTACGATATTCGGGCAGGTGAAGATATCGGAGAAGGATCTATCTCCCTTCCTGGAAGAGCTTATGAACCAGCTCATACTATCCGATGTAAACTACTCTGTCGCAGAGAAGATATCAGAGCTCCTTAGGAAAAACCTTCTCGGAAAAGAGATTCATTACAGGAGCGCTGAGGCAGAGATAAGGGGCATAACGCGCACATCCCTTCTCGAGATACTCTCCAAAGGGTCGCCTCCTGACATTTATGCTTCAGCAAAGGCCAAGGCAGATGGTGGAGATCCGTATAAGATACTCTTCATAGGTCCAAATGGTGCAGGAAAGACGACAACCATGGCAAAGCTGGCGCGCGCATTCTCTGAGAAGGGGCTCACATGCCTAATATCCGCAAGCGACACATTCAGGGCAGCAGCAATAGAGCAGGCAGTCTTCCACGCGGAGAAGCTTGGTATAAAAGCTATAAAGGGAAGCTACGGTGCAGATCCTGCAAGCGTTGCTTTCGATGCTATAGCCCACGCCAAGGCGCAGGGCATAAATGTTGTTCTTATAGACAGCGCAGGCAGGCAGGAGACAAATAGGAACCTGATAGAGGAGCTCAAGAAGATGGTACGCGTTACAAAGCCTGACATGAAGATATTCGTCGGAGAGAGCATAGCGGGCAACGCGATACTAGAACAGGTATCGAGGATAAACACCGAGATAGGAATAGACGGAATAATACTCACAAAGCTGGACTGCGACGCCAAGGGGGGCAACACGCTATCCCTGCTTGGCGAGCTGGAAATACCCATACTATACTTCGGCACCGGGGAAGGATACGGCGACCTGATGCCGTACGACCCATACTTCATATTAGATAACATAGTGCCTAATACATAGGACTTGTACCACATAGCCTGGCTGAAACGTGCAGTTATTGCGATGCCATAGTACAGGTAAAGTCGCAGCTCTAAGCTTATTTTATAAACCTTCTGAATCAAGACCTATATGTTTACATGGCAAATAAAGACAAGCGCAGCAACACCAATCCTGCTAAGAGAAAGAGCAGGCACATAGGACTTATCATATCTGTAGTCATTATAGCGGTATTGGCATACCTTGTCTTTGTATACGGGTCGCTGCCCTATATGCTGTTAACGGCAAAGCAGCTCAACGCGAGCACCCTGCAATCGATAATGCTTTCAAAGATAAGCTCTGCAAAGACTTTTAACCTAAGCTACAACGGCAGCGTTGTGTTGAACGGCTCCGATCCCTTTATAAATTTTTTTTATAACAAGAGCTTCTATTACAATAACAATACCAACAAAATATCCACCAACACATACTTATCGCTGAGCATAACGCATACCAACGGCAACTATGGCAAAATCACCGCACAACTTGTAAACCTATCCTCTTCTGGTATAGTATGCACTACTTATTACAATAAAATATACCAGACGTCTCCGAGCCCCACCTGCGTATACGAGAAGCCTTACGCTCCTATTATTGGGTTTGCAGATGAAATAGCCAATTTAAGCACCCTTGGCAACGTATCTACAAACTCATACGGATTGCAGATGTACCTATCGCAGCCATGCTATAGCATGGACGGCACCGCAACAATAATGTTTAACGGAACCGTTGTAGGTTCATCAGGATTTATCCCGGCTACATTATACTTCAACACATGCATATCTGCCCAGTACAATATACCATTAAAACTAAACGGCTACGCAAAAATGTCCAGCGGCCAGGTTGTAGACTTCAATTTCACTATGGGTGGCTCATCATACTACGCATTCTACCAGGGGCTATTCTCCCAGCCACCATAAACAGTGTGTTACACAGTGGCAATGCCAGATGCGCGCTTTATACACATTCATAAGCCATAGTACACAATGTGCAATAAACCACCGCATAGAGTTCCGGAGCGGTGGCAGATATGCTGTGCAGCAGGAGAAGAAGCCGCCGCACATGTAATCAGAAACTGCATTATTGGACAAGGATTATGCAACGAGAAGAATGGATTCGAAGAAATGCGAAGCAACACGGGCCAATTTAATAAAGGCGGATATATATTTGAGGGCACACCTATATGCTCCAAAAGGCAACCTATGAAAGCATATGCATATGGCCAAAATGGGGCCATGCAAATTTATTCGTGGAGAATATCAGACTAACCTTGCAGGGTCTAGAAGCGCATCAAGCTCCTCTTCGCTCAATATTCCTTTTGCCTTGCACACCTCCCTAACGCTCATGCCCTTTTTGTAAGCCTCCCTTGCTATCTCTGCCGCAGCAGCATAGCCTATCTTGGGCGTAAGCGAGGTGGCTATTGATATGTTTCTCTCCACAAGCTCTGATATCCTTGCTTTGTTAGGTTTGATTCCACGTATGCATTTATCTGTGAAAGCACTAACGGCACCAGACAATACGCGTATCTCAGTTAGGAAGTCATGCGCCATGATTGGCATAAATACATTAAGCTCCAACTGCCCCGAAGAAGCAGCATTGGTTATGGAAAGAGTCTTTCCAGATACCTCAAAGCATGCCATGTTCATCATCTCCGCCATGCTCGGGTTTATCTTTCCAGGCATTATCGATGAGCCTGGCTGGACTTCAGGCAGAAGCAGCTCGCCAAGCCCGCCTCTGGGACCAGATCCAAGGAGCCTTAAATCATTTGCTATCTTCCCTATGGATATTGCAGCCTCGTTTATTGCATTGCTGACTGCCACCACTTCTATCCTGCCCTGCATAGATGAAAAAACGTTCCTGGAGGCTATGAACCTGTAGCCAGTCTCCTTCCTAAGCTCGCTCATTACCATTGACTTATAAGCCTCTCCAGCATTAATTCCCGTACCAACGGCAGTGCCGCCTATGGGTATCTCCAGCAGCAGCCCGCCCCGTCGCTCTACTTCTTCCCTGGAGCGCCTCACCGACCATGCGTAACCTGAGAACTCCTCTCCTAGTGTTATCGGCACAGCATCCTGAAGGTGCGTCCTCCCAAGCTTCACTATCCTTGCGAATTCATGCGACTTGCGCATAAGAGCCATCTCAAGGCCCTTAAGTGCAGGAATCAGGGACTTGTTTACGGCAGAGTACGCAGATATATCAATAACAGTCGGAAAAGTGTCATTTGTGGATTGGGACATGTTAACGTGGTCATTGGGGTGTATATGCCTGTAATCCCCTTTTCTCCTTCCTGCAATCTCAAGCGCCTTGTTGGCTATCACCTCATTGAGGTTCATGTTAACGCTCGTCCCTGCGCCAGCCTGAAAGACGTCTACTACGAACTGATCAGATAAGCCGCCTCTTATTACTGCATCACATGCCTTTACTATAAGCGATCCCTTCTCCTTGTCCAGTTTCCCTATCTTCATGTTGGCCTTTGCTGCGCACTTCTTAAGCAAGGCATAGGCCCTGATAAATTCAAGGTCCATCCTCTCGCCTGAGATCCTGAAATTATCAACCGCCCTCGCAGTCTCAGAACCATAATAAGCATCCGAAGGCACCTTTACGCTGCCAAGAACGTCCCTCTCCGTCCTATATCCTGCCATGCGCACTATTCACCCTTTTCCAGTATGGATTTTGCAGCCTCGTTCTTAAGCAGCTGTATTGCAGATGCAGGATCCACTCCCTTTGGACAGACGTGGGAACACGCACCGGCGAATTCGCAGCCCCAGATGCCCTTCAGCTCATCAACATCAAAGAGCCGCGTCTTTCCATCCTGGTCTCTTGAATCAGCATAATATCTGTACGCCTGAGAGAGCGCCTGCGGGCCGAGGAACTCCGCATTGGAATTGCTTATAGGACATGCGTCAAGGCAGAGGCCGCACATTATGCAGTAAGAATAAGGCAGGAACTTGTTAAGCTCATCCTGGCTCTGCTTATACTCCTTCTCGGCTGCGTACTTCTCCTTGCTATCCTTCCTGTACAGCCCAGGCCTTATGGCCTTATGCTTTGCAAAGAAATCATCAAAATCCGTTACAAGATCCTTGAGCAGAGGGTGTGCTTTCATCTGCTCCACCTTCACGCAGCCGTCCACTGCAGTCTTCTCCGCGTTAAGCTCGCATGCAAGCGATGGCTTCCCGTTCACCACAACCCCGCATGATCCACAGATGCCCATCCTGCAGCTGTACCTCACCGATAGCGTGCTGTCCTGCGTCTCCTTTATCATAAGAAGTGCCTCAAGGACTGTCGTAAACTTGCTTACCTTCACCTTGTAATCCCTCATCTCAATCCCCTTGCTTCCCCCTGCAAAGCGGGATACCCTCATCACAATAGTATCTTTCTTCGCGTCTGGACTTAGTGTGCGGGTCTCATCGGTTTCTTCCTTCACCTGTTCCATGCGCTTGTTCTGCGGATGCATATATACCTCAATAAATCCGACGATGCCAAATACCACAAGCCCCAGCCCTGCAAGGAATCCTGCAGCGTTCTGAAGCAGGCTCATGCCAAGGATGCCGAAAACAACCCTTAGGAATATCATAGCCGGAACCCCGGCCATCGAGGCATAAAGAAGCACCATATATCTAGAAGCCCTAATCAAATACTCACCAGAAACGCAATTATAACCCCTATCCAGATAAGCGTACCAAGGTACGGCAAGGCAGCAAGAGGAGAGTTCTTCCTGCCCAGATTATTCGCATCGAGGAAAGAATGGTTAAGATGCCCGAACACTATTCCCCTGCTTGAGATGACTGCCAATGCCTTTAGCATCTCGAATATCTCGGGTATAAATATCAGCATAACTACGAAGAGCAGAAAATCCGAGATGGCGCCCAGCGCCATCCCATATCCGAAAATAGACGAGTAAAGAAGCACCACGCCCTCAATGAAGCCTACGAATATCAGTGCCCTATAAGTTATCATGTGCAGCAGCGCTTCCCTGTCAAAGCGCCCAACCCTGAATATGCTACGCTGCGAACCCCTCAAATCATAAGTCTCCTTCTCCATAAGCTCACCTAGTACTTCCTCTCCTGAGGCTTCCACTTGGTTATCTTTACAGGTATGTAATAGATGTGCGGCTTGTTTCCCTTGCCCTTCTGCACTACCGTATGTACTAGCCAGTTCTTGTCATCCCTCTTAGGAAACTCTACCACCGCGTGCGCACCCCTGCTCTCCTTTCTCCTTGAAGCCCCTTCGGCTATTGCTATCGAGAGCGTCATGAGATTCTCCAGCTCAAGGAAGTCCCTCAGGTTGGTATTGTAAGTGGATCCTTTGTCCTCTATATAGCACTCGCCTATCTTCTTCTCTAGCGCATGCAGCTCCCTTACAGCCTCTGCCATTACCTTCATCCTCCTGTACACATAAAGCTTCCTGTCCATTACCGCATGCATCTCCGACTTAAGCGAATACGGATTAACCGTTCCCTTCCTATCGAGTATGCCTGATATTCTCTCCAGCTCCTCCTCGCCAGGCTTCATGGCATAGCTCCTCTCGAATCCAGCCTGCGCCTTCAGGTAATCGGCAGCTCCCTCGCCGACTATCCTCCCCCAAACGGAGCACTGGCTCAGCGAGTTGCTTCCCAGCCTGTTGGCGCCATGAACGCTTACGCATGCGCATTCCCCTACAGCCCAGAGCCCTTTAGTTGCATCTTTTCGTCCGTAAAATATCCTGCCATCTATACCCGTATGTATCCCGCCCATGGTGAAGTGTGCAGCAGGCCTTATCGGTATAGGCTCCTCTGCAGGATCTATCCCAAGCATCTTAACAGTTATCTCTTTTATCATCGGCAGCCTGCCGTCTATTACCTCCCTGTCCATATGCCGCATATCAAGCAGGACATAATCAAAGCCTGATTCGTGCTTCAGGCCCCTTCCACTCTCTATCTCAGTTATTATAGACCTTGAGACTATGTCCCTGGGCGCCAGCTCC
>JAKBQS010000046.1 GCA_021835105.1 Microcaldota archaeon | reverse complement strand
ACAGTCGGCAATGGAGTACCTGATGACATACGGATGGGCGATACTGATTATCGCAGTGGTTCTCGGCGCGCTCTTCGAGCTCGGCGTCTTCAGCGGAACATTCTTCATGCCCCATGTACCTCCAGGATCGTGCCATGTCTTCAGGCCTTACGGGCCTGGGACCATCGGCTCAATAAACCTGGAGGGAGAGTGCCAGGGCGCGCTGCCGCAGTATGTAGCTGAATTCAATGGGAAGAGCAGCAGCATCTCAACGCCGTTAGTTTTTCCACCCGGATCTTCCGAAACAAATTTTACGCTAGCAGTATGGGTTTATACGACAGGGGTATGTAGTACGGGCAACTTTTATTGTGGGATAGTTGATGCGGATAATGGAGGCAATGGATGGGGACTTATGAGCGGTCAGACAACTTCAGATTTTTGGATCCTTAAGAGCTCTACGTCAGGAGTGCAGGATATGGAGTTTAGCATCTTGCACTCTTCTTGGACACAAGTTGTGGTTACGTATGAAGTAAAGAATGGGAATTACCTTGCCAGCGCATATGTTAATGGTGCTTTGGTTGATACAGCGACAAGATCGGCCGTATCTTTGCCTGAACCGTACCCGCTTCAGATAGGCATTGCAAGGGAATCCTCTGGCATGGTCTTCAATGGATCAATTTCCAATGTGCAATTATACAACGCAACGCTCTCCTCAAATTCCGTATCTTCCTTGTATGGAGAGGGTATAGGCGGCGCGCCAATAAACCTGAAGAACCTTGTTGCGTGGTGGCCACTGAACGGGAACGCTAACGATTATTCTGGGAATAACAACGATGGGACTGCGGCAAATGTAGTATATACCACCAACTGGGAGAACGGGTATACGCAGCCTTGACGCATTGTATCGCTGCGCTATGTTGGGCAGATTCTTCGTGAAAAACATCTGAGACAAGGACTCCGATGGTGGTGCATCAGAATTGATTAGTGGTTAGACTACAATACCAGCTCATCGGTATTGCTCGTATCTACGAGTTTCACGTATGAGTAGGCTATCGCAGCCTTTATTATCTCGGCACTGCTGTCGTAAGACGAGTAAAGCTTCCCAAGGAACTCTTCCTTAGCTTCCTCATTGAGGAAAGCTATAATTGTCTTCTGCCTGCTGCTTACAGCGAAAGGCCTTATGTATGATTTTTCTGAATATATCACCACATTGTACTGCACACCTGACTTTATTATCACAATGTCGGCTTTGTCGCTCTGGTCGAGTTCAGTGAAGAGCATGGCCCCTGCCACGCAGAAGTCCCTCAGCTTCCTGAATACAACTAGATATTCAATATCGTGCCTTGACTTCTCTTCCCAAGATACAGGCGCGAAGTAATCGTCCATTCCGATGACAAGGCCTGCGCTCTGGAGGGACATAAGCACAGTATAGGCATTCTGCTGGGTTATCGATATCGGGACATTGTCGTGTCTTACCCCGTTGCTTATCCCATACCTGAATTCCTCAGGTGTAAGAGGCATATACTTCCAGCGGTATCTTGCGTTTACCGAATCGAAGACATTTACAAGAGTCTGTGGCTGCTCCTTTATCCTGGCCTTCTTAGATGCCGTGAAATCAGGTAGGTCTATGTAGTAGTCGTCAGGAAGCTCTGGTCTTATCATTAGGTTCAGGAACACTACAACTATTATTGCTATTCCGAATTCTATGTAAAGCGTATTTCCTCCTGAGGTTGGCGAGCTATACTGGCTTATGTAAGTATATGTCTTCCCCATTACCTCAAATGCGAATGTCTGATTGCCATGGCTGAGTATGGTGCCCTTTGGAAGGTCGTATGTTATTGTGCCATTCCTTATAGTCCCGTTCTGCTCGAAGAGATTGTTTAGGGAAACGGAGTATGGTACATTGTTCAAGGTTATGTTGTTGCTCTGCGTGAAGAAGGAGAATGTGGCATTCTTGAAGTCTATTGCCACTGGCGTTATTGTCGTGTTGTCCAGATAGGTTATCCCTGTTGCGTAGAGGTTGTTGTTGCCGTCAAGGAGCTCAATGAAATAGTAGCCAGGTACGAAGTTGAATGCCTGGTCGATGCTTACTGCAAATGGTTTGTTGAAATCACCCACAAGCCCCGTCGATATCGGATCCATGCTAGTATTCAGGAGAACAGCCCTGAATGTATTGTATGTGCCTGTCAGGTTGTACACGCTCAGATCTATCGGTATCGTCTGTGTCTCGCCTACAGAGGAAGACATCCTTACTTCTCCGTTGAAAGAGAAATTCATCCTGAAGGGGATATTAAGTTCTGCGTATGTGCCATTGTTGTAAAGTCGTGCGGTAAGAATTGCGTATGAATTGTTGAGTTCGGATGTGGTGTTGTTTCCCAAAGCCACCTGCTTTTGGCTTGTTACTATTAGGTCAAGCTTCCTGCTGTTGTTAAGTATTGTCAGGTTTGAGTAACCTACAGCTATCTGGTCCAGCCAGTATCTTGTGTCTATCACATTCGCAATGTCCATTGCCATAGAAGACTGATTTTTCCATGCGGTCGAAGGGTAGTTGCTGAATGCGATTAGCGTGCCGTTTAGGGAGTTTTGCGTTGCTATGTCTCCGTAGAAGTAGCCATCCTGAAAGCCGAAGAGCGGCGAGTTGAATATTATGCTGTTGATTGGCTGCGCAGATGCATTGACCGATGAGGTATTCAGCTTGGCTAAGAGTATATCTTTTGCGACGCTCTGGTTGTTTATTACAGCTATGCCCCCAAAGGTCACCGATTCGGTAAAGTTATTGCCCATATATATTATGCTGTCGCCCCTGGAGAGCATGTTGAGTATCGTAAAGTTATTACTGGCTGTGCTTGGGGTAAGAGGAAGGGGAAGCAGCCCTGATGGTATTATAACGATGGAATTCTCTGGTATCTGCCTTACATCGTTTATGTTTATGTAGCTGAACATGCTTGAGTTGCGAAGCAGATCGTGCGCCCGCAGGTCTGCGCTTATCTGGGAGTAGAGCGTCTGCTCGTTGAAAAAGCATTTGTAGCAGTAATTCTCGATATTTATAAGGTATATGGACGGCTCCGGAGGCTTCGTATATTCTGCAAGAGTTATGTTTGCATTTGATGCGTTTGCGAATGAGTAGTTGATCAGTGCAAACCCGTCGATGTACTTTGCGTTGTTTGAGAAGGCATAGCCCCGCGAGGATATGCCAAGCGTAGGCAGGATGGTTATGTTGATGTTTGCCTTCTGCTGGTGAAAACTCTGTGATATCACATTAACTGTTGCAGACAGATAGAATAGCATTACGGCTATGAAAATTACTGCTACAAGGGCAACTACAAGGATCAGCTTGTTGTTCTTCTTTTTTACGGCTGGCATAATTTACACTTCATGTTGCCCCTTTCTTTGAGAATTTCTTGTCTATCCAATTCTGCAGAGCACCGGATATTTTTTTGGATATGTCGTTCGTCTCCCCGGCCTTCTTTATTATCCTGTATACCTTGACATACGCAAACTTCCTGTTTATCGTCACATAATATTTTCCAGGCATTTGCACTTCAACTCTTTAGCTCAAGATACCCCATAGAGACCATCTTGTCCAGTATCTGCTCCACCCTTGATGGCGGAACCGTATATGCCTTTGAGAACTCGTTTATGTCTATCGAACTGCCATGCACCTGTATCCAGTCCTGTATGGATGCCATCAGGGATTCGTCTGAGTATTTCTTGAGGCTGCTTAGCTGGTCCTTGAGCGCCTTGTTTTCCTCGTTTAGGGCTGCGCTCTGTATTGTAAGGTTCCTGTTTGACGCGGAGAGCTCTATGTTCAGGCGCTTTATCTCCTTGTATTCGGATAGAAGCGCATCGTATTTGTTGAATATGGAACTATAGCTCTGCGAGAGAGAGGAAATCATGTTATCTATCACTGAATCAACATACTGGAAGAATGTTCCCTCCTGTATCTTAAAGTCGGAGTATATCATTGAAAGAAGCGAAGCCGTATTCTTTATCACAGTCGCCTTTCGCAGGTTCTCGCTGGTGTCCTGCGGGACTGAGAAGGTTATGCGCAGTTTGCCCTGCGATATCTTTATGATATAGAATAGGTAAGGCTTCTTGTTTATGTTCCTGCTCTCGACATTGACTAGCGTTATCTCATTGCCGTCGAATGTTATTGAGTAGTATGGTATAGACTTTATCTTTGGCAATATCGCATCTAGGCTTGTAGAAACAGTTCCGTCAAACTCAATCTCTTCCACGCGCGGTAGTGGAGGTGCTTCATCGGGCAAGTATACCACTATAACTTAACAATAGGTTTATTTATTATTTTGCAATTTGCCCCATTTCTGCGGCTTGGTGGATACTGACGCGCCAGTATCGATACCGTGCTGTATTTCTAGCTCCAGGCGTGGTATGTAGCTCAGCAGTGAGAGGGCATAGAGGAAGACAAGTACGCCTATCGCAGCCAGGACTGACCCTACAGATGGGGTAGAGATTATAAGCAATATTGCGAAGATTAAGCCTATCCCTATATAGAGGCTGAGCCTTGAGGTGTATCTGCGCCTCTCCTTGGCGTATTTAGGATAGCATTCCTTGCACACCACCAGTTCATTGTTGCTTGCGTTCTTTGTTATGTTTGTCTTGAACCATCTTATTGCGAATATGACATGATCCTCGTGCACGGCTATGCCTTTCTTGGGCTTTCCGCATACAATGCACATCGATACTTTCTTGCCCTTCATGTTCTCACATATCCACACTGAGTTCGACAACCTTGCCGAATGTCGATTTTATTTTCTCTTCGTCCAGAGTATTGAATATGGAGGTTATCGATACGTCGTCTATTCCGATTCGCCTTAGGATATTTTCTATGTCCTTTCTCTTGGCGCCCGATTTCTGGAGCATGCCTGCGAATGCAACGGCATTTACATGCCTGTGCATCCTGTTGAGTGAGGCGAATAAGGATTCAGCATTCTTCTCGCTGATGCCCGCTACTGCCATTGCCCTCTTCAGGTTTATGCGCTTTATCGTGAATGTCGATGCCAACTAATGCCACCTATTTTATTATAAGAGCCCTGCTTATTATTGTATCCGGGAGGCCTATGCTCCTCATGAATATCAGTATGGTCTCCTTGTTTACATTTTCTTTGAGGAAGATCTGCACGAGTGTGCGCATATCGACTATCCTATTCTTCGAGTCGAGCGCCGCGAATAACTTTGTGATGGTGTCTGAAGCTAGATTCATCTGGACGAACCTTGAGTTGAGGTCTATCTTCTCGAATGAGTAATCCCTCAGTATGCTCTTGTCGGCAAGCTCATTGTCATTGAGTATGTCGGCAACAGTCAGAGTATATACGTCAAGAGGTATCTCGCCGACTATCCTGTCTAGCACGAAGACGTTTGGGAATTGGACGGATGTCTGGAAGGACATGTCTATCGCAGCCTGGCCCACGCCGAACTTGCTTATCTCGGATCTCATGAAATTGGAGAAGTTGAGTGATCCCTGAAGATAGCTTATGAACTTCTCGAACCTTACACGCAGCATTATGGTAGTACCAACATTGGAGAATATCGTTTCATTGACATCGGTAGGGTTCTGCGATGCGACTATAAGCCCGAACTGGTATTTTCTCCCCTCCCTTATTATGGTTATGGCGTCGCTTCTTTCGTCGCTTGCTATCTTCCATGCCTCATCAAGGACAACGAGCGCCTTTATGCCTTTTGATGCACTCCATCCCTCTACGCGCATCTTCTCCTTCAGTGTCTGGAGTATGAAAAGGGCGGCCAATGCCCTGAACTTCTCGTCAGGAAGGCCTGAGAGGTCGAGGTCAACAAGACCTGAGCTTGAGAGCTTGCCTATGTCTATGGTGCTCTTTCTTGCGAAGTAGTCTTCACCTTCCCTTGAGAACTGCCTTAGCCGGTATATGGCATTCTCAAGCTCCGCGGGATACTGGTATGTGCCCTCCTGAAGCTTCTCCTCAAGCAGTTTCGTCACGTCCTTCAGCGTAGGAGCGTCCCTGTTTGGATCAGGAGTGGACGCCATGGCGAAGCCGAAATTCACATACGCCTGTTCTATAGCCTCTACAGTTAGCCTGCGCTGTTCTGGAAAGTCAGTTATGTCAGTAAGTATATCCAGGGCATTCGAGATCTGCTTCGCCCTGTCAAGTGGCTTCATGCCTGAGAGGTCGAGTATGTTTATATAGTCCCCTTTGCCAAGGGATACCACCGTACCGCCGCTCTGCTTCACCCATCCCTTGTACTCCCCGGCCCAGTCTATGATTATCGCGTTGGTATTCCATACGTAGCTGGCGCGCAGGAGGAATGTCTTCACAAAGAAGCTCTTACCCGATCCTGTTATCCCGACTACCGCTATATGAGGGTTCGTGACGTTTGCGTATGTCCAGGTGAACGGCACCCCGAAGAGCTTGGTTATGCCTATGAATATCGAATCAGTAGGGTCATTCAGGAGGAACTCGTGCGGCGGTTCCGGAGGCCGGCTCAGGAATGCCCTCTTTGAGAGCTCATTTGACATCATATTCTG
>JAKBQS010000045.1 GCA_021835105.1 Microcaldota archaeon | reverse complement strand
TCTCTCCAAGCCCGAGCATGAACGCGCTCTTAGTGTAAATGCCTCTCCCAAGCTCCTTTATCCTTGCTAGAACCTTAAGCGAAAGAGCGTAAGACGCTCTCCCATCCCTCACAGAAGGCGTAAGCCGTTCAACTGTCTCTAGATTATGCCCTACAACAGCGGCTCCTGATTCTACAACTTCTTCAAGCAGCTTATCCTCGCCCTGGAAGTCAGGTATAAGCACTTCTACTATGGTGTTCGGGTTAAGCCTGCGAACCTCTTTCACGCACTTTGAAAAATGCCCTGCCCCCTGGTCATAAAGGTCGTCCCTGCATACTGTAGTTATAACTACGTACTCTAAGCCCCATGATTTTACTGCTTCGGCGAGCTTGGCAGGCTCTGAAGCGTCCAGGCGCGAACCTCCCATGCTGCTCGATACGGCGCAGAATCTGCATCCACGCGTGCATATATCGCCCATAACCATAAAGGTAGCGGTCTTCTGGCTCCAGCACTCTGAGATATTGGGGCATCGTGCCTCAAGGCATACTGTATGAAGCCCAAGCGACTCTACAGTCTCCTTTACGCTATCGTAATTACGCTTGTTTTTTGAGGGCGTTATGGAAAGCCATTCAGGTTTCATGTTGCTCCTATTCTATCTTCACGCTTGAGCCTTCAGGCTTTGCCTTTGCCAGTGTAAGCTCCAGCGTGCCATTCTCGAATCTCGCCTTCGCATTCTTTGAGTTTACCGGGGACGGCAGCGAGACATTCCTGTAGAACCCCGAAGATGACCTCTCCTTGTAATAATAATTCTCCCCCTTCTCTTCGTGGTTAGATGCGGATCTTGCACTGACAACCACATTATCCCTGTTAACAGTGACCTTGATGTCTTCCTTCCTTATTCCCGGAAGGTCTACCCTAAGCCTGATCTCCTTGTCGTTTTCGACCAAGTCTATATCAGGTGTAGTATCTGAAAATACATTCAGGTACTTTGACGGTGCATTCAAGAGTCCGGCAAGTTTCTTCACATGCCTAGCGTAATCAAGGTCTGCAGGGTAAAATCCCGCATCTTTCTTATCGCGTTCACTTTTTACATTCTTTTTAGCCACATTTCCACCCCTTAATATTATTCATCAAGCATATTTAATACTTTCAGCGCCTTCTCCATATTCCTATAATGGGGTTGTCAGAACCGAATACAAAGGAACTGAAGAGCGCGTAAAACAGGAACGTTTCAGCAGCAAAAGGCAGGTAGCCAAGATATCCCACTATGGGCATCTCAAAGAGCTTTATGCTCGCTATTGGCAGCGGTATGCTGTATAGCCATTTCGGATAAGCGAAATAATTCCACATCTCCCAGAAGAAACCCATTATAAGACCGGAGGCGAAGAGCTGAAGGACAAAACTCTTCTCGCCTCTTGCCACTCTAGCAACAAGGCTCTCAGCACCAATCAGGTAATTAATTGGGTCTATCAATAAGAATAGCCCGAACCATATGAACGGGAAACCGTACTTCGGGTAAAGCACTGGCATTGCAGCGGAAAGTGCCCCAACCACAATACATAAAGCGAAAAAAACCTGAAAACCATGTGCCGGCCTAAGTCGGTTCCTGCGCTTAATGTGCCTGTCAAACCTGGCGAAAGGCCTAATGGCCCTTACCAATGAGAATGTCTCAAGCACAGCCGGCATTATCGTCGTAAAATCGACTAGGTGTATATACCACGTGTAGTTCTGATAAAACCAGCTTGCAGTAAATAAGTTGTAGGCCTCAAAAATAAGCCAGAACGGAACGGAAAGAAGAAGCATAAACACAAATTCCCTTGTTTTTGATGTAATCAAAGACCTTTCAGAAATCCTAAACACGATACTGTCCATCACAAAAATGTATCCATACCATATTATCGGTATATACCATTCCGCGAAAGGCTCTATCCTAAAGTGAAAATTCAAAACTGCAAAAGAAACGAGCACAGCACCTAATATTCCTAGAGCAAGAGAAATATGCTTCTTCGATTTGAAATTGCCCATAATTCAATCTACCTCTACTGATGCGGAGGAGGCTGTTTATGCCGGTACTCCTCCAAAAGCCCTACCTATGAGATAACCGGCAAGCCCGGCCGCTAGTCCTATGGCCAGCATCTCCGTTCCATTCTTGAACATTGAACCTCCAGTCTTTTTGGCTTCGTACACCCCTATCATGAAAAGAAATACGCCGCTTATTATAACCGATGCAACTGCCTTAGCATAAATTCCGGAGAATAGGAATATGTAAGGCAGCAGTGGTATTACAGAACCGAATATTGTAGAAGACAAAACAACTATAAAACTCCTCCGCGGTGCGTCCTTGTCGAGAGGAGCAAGCTTAAGCTTAAATGCCATCATAAATTCCAGCATTGCATTCCTGTTAGAGCTTATGGCTTCAGCAGTAGAATGCAGTTTACTGCCAGAGAAACCCCATTTTGAGAGTACCGATTCAACCTCATTTAGATTATTCCTGCCTCCTTTTCCTGCCATTGCCGATTCCTTGCGCAATTCATTCGTATAATTCCTCAGCCTGGCCTTGGTGGATGTATAAGCTACCGCACCCATCGATATCGATTCTGCGCCAAGCGCAGCAAGAGCGGCGACGAAGATCAGCCTTAAATCAGCAGTTGCCGCTGATACTCCAAGCACAATCCCGAGAACGTTGACCAAGCCGTCTTGGCTGCCAAGTATAAAATCTGATAAGAATCCTGGATGATTGTGTATGCCCCCCTTACTTTTCCCACTTCCATCAGAGGTTTCAGGCATAGTTACCAATAAGGGTTTAAATTGCAAACTCTTAAAAAGATAGGTTCGCTGTCCATATCTACAATCGCAAGCGCTTTAACGGTTATTAATTTTCCTTTACCAAGAAAATCATGCATATACCTTTCTTCCCGCAGACTAAAAACGGCTACGAGAAACATTATTACGGGAAAGAGAGCTACAGGATAATAGACAGGTTAGTAAACTCAACAGGGCCGATATGCATAGTATCCCCATATATTGACGTTCATTACGCAAAGATGATGACAAAGAACCGCAGGGCAAGATTCTACGTAATAAGCTCCTCGATAGGTGAGGATGCGCACAGGTTAATGGCAAGAAGCAGATACATATCAAAAAGGCGGATCATATGTGGGATAACGCTATCAATTGCATCATACGCGGTGATGCGGCTATTATACCCCCTGCAATCTCCTTTTGGGTTAGCGCTCCCGCTAGCAATCGCAGTTGTATCACTGGCACTCGCGATCTCAAAATCAAACATTACCATAAAAAAGCCAAGGAGATTTATACACTCAAAATTTTATGTCTGCGACTTTCTTGCGGTTGAAGGATCTGCAAACCTAACCTACAACGGCACGCACAAAAACATAGAGCAGATATCTTATACGGAAGATGCAAAAAGGATCAGTGCTCTAAAGGATCAATTCGAAAAACTATGGGTGGATTAGCTAAAGCAGATTCTTACATCCCCAGAATAGTTAAACTGCGGCGCCTTTATGAATACACTTACTATAAAGCTGTCTTTTGTAGACGCAACGAAAGGGGTCTTTGGTTGGGTGCTTACCAGCTCGAAAGGCTCGTTTATAGTAACTGAATTTACCTTGGACATATAACTTCCAACTTTGTAAAACTGCAGATCCTTCCTGAATACCTGCCCCCTCTGTATCTTTATTGTTGTAGCGGTGTTCTCCAGATCCGACTTTCTGCCTGGAAATTCAAGCGTATACTTGCTTATATTGAGCGTTACTTCCTCTGATGTGTCGTTCCCAAAATCTATCGAAATAGGCCCATCATAGTTCATCTGCGGGCCCTGTACAGTAAGCCTTATGTTCTCCTTAGACATATACCCTACCTTTATTGGGAGGCTTGGCTCTATTCCAATGACCTTGAACGGGCTGCTTACCTTTATATCCTTAAGCGTTACGGTAGGGCCTCTTATGTTCTCAGGGAGCATTCCGCTCCCCATCTTATTCTGGAACGGTATATTTATATCAAAAACATTCGTAGTAGAGGTTACGCCGGGCATTGCATGGACGCTGCCCATAAACTTAATGTCTATGGAACTGAGCCTGATCGTAAATCCACTACTACGCCCAAGAAATCTGCCTAAAAATGAAATACCCATAAGGCTCACCAGTGTAAATAATCAGACCCTGTATCCAGATATAAAACTAATGCTGTCAAGTTTTATAAACTAATACTTGAAATTGTCTCTATACAGCAAAATAGTGATTTTTTGGTAGCATTAAACGATAAAGCTCCGGACTTCAATCTTCCAGGCTCTGATGGGAAAAAGCATTCGCTTAAGGAATTTGCAGGAAGGTATTTGGTAATATACTTCTATCCAAAGGACGATACCCCAGGATGCACCGTCGAAGCGATAGGCTTTACAAAAGCCCTTGAAGATCTACGTACAATGGGGTGCGAGGTCGTAGGCATAAGCAGCGACGACGAAAGATCCCACCTGAAATTCTGCGAAAAGCGCAGCCTAAAGCATCTGCTTTTATCAGACGAGTCGCATGAGACCATAAAAGCTTATGGTGCTTACGGGAGCCGCGGCATTTTTGGGATGGGGACGCAGCGGAAGACATACATACTGGATGGCACAGGGACGGTGATAAAGATATTCGAAAAGGTAAATCCAAAAGGCCATGAGAAAGAGATACTTGATTTCATAGAAAGCGCGCAGAAAAAGAGGTAATCCGATGTCTAAGGGAAAAAATATAGCAAAACGGCTCTCTGATTACGAAATAAGGCCGAGCAATTACTGCATAACCATAAAGCCTGATGCGCGCACTTTCACCTTCTCGGGGCACGAAATAATAAGCGCAGAGTGCAAAAGCCCTATGAAAGAAATACGACTTAACTCATCGGAGATAAAGATAAAGAGCGCCTTTGTAGAATCTAAGGATGGGGAAGAGAAGGCGAGGGTCACCGAAGAAAAAGATCTACAACGCATACGCTTATCCCTAAGCAGCAGAGTGCGCGGAAAGATAAAAATAAAGCTTGAGTTCGAGGGGACAAACAACGATGGCATGTACGGGTTCTACAGGAGTACATACTCAAATAATGGGAAAAAGTGCACGCTTCTATCCACTCAGTTTGAAGCAACGAATGCGAGAAATGCCTTCCCATGCTTCGATGAGCCTGAACTCAAGGCTACTTTCGACATATCGCTTGTAGTAGACAAAAAACAGGACTGCATATCAAACATGCCTGAGGCAGAATCGATGGACATGGGAAATGGAAAGAAAGCAGTAATATTCAAGCGCACTCCAAAGATGTCTACGTATCTTGTCTATTTCGGAGTGGGCAACTTCGACATCCTAAGCTCAAAAATGGGAAATCTTGAAGTGAGAGTAATATCCACGCCTGGAAAGAGGCAGCTGTGTGCGCTTGCAATGGATTACACCAAGAAATTTGTTGCCTTCTATGAAAAATACTTCGGGATAAAATATCCACTTCCAAAACTTGACATGATAGCCATACCTGACTATGCTGCAGGCGCAATGGAAAACTGGGGTGCGATAACATTCAGGGAAATAAATCTCCTAGCAGACGAGAGGACTTCAGAAGCCGCGAAGCAGAGAATAGCCGAGGTGATAGCCCATGAGCTTGCCCACCAATGGTTCGGCGACCTTGTTACTATGAAGTGGTGGAATGACCTATGGCTGAACGAGAGCTTTGCCACATTCATGAGCTACAAAGCACAGGATGCACTATTCAAGGAGTGGAAGATAAGCGAGCAGTTCCTAGAGAAGGTAACATCCTCCGCACTAGGGGCGGATCAGCTTGAATCAACGCATCCAATAAGCGTCGAGGTAAATTCTCCAGAGGAAATAGACCAGATATTCGATTCCATAAGCTATGAAAAGGGATGCAGTGTGCTCAAGATGGTAGAGGATTATGCCTCGGAAAGCACATTCAGGAAAGGCTTGAGAAACTACCTGAAGAAGCACTC
The DNA here is from genome assembly GCA_021835105.1 of Microcaldota archaeon. The sequence continues at coordinate 580 of JAKBQS010000045.1, read as the reverse complement.
GTACTCAAATGCAACCAAAGATGACCTATGGGGCGCAATACAAGATGCCGCCGATAAGGAAGGCGCAAAGAAAAAGATAATCGAGGTAGCGCAGGCATGGATTGAAAACCCGGGATATCCAATAGTAAGCGTCTCAAATTCTGGAACAGGTCTATCAGTATCGCAGGAGAGGTACTTCCTATTGAAAGACAAGAGGAGCAATACGCTTTGGCCCATCCCTATTTCCTATAATGCATCGAAAGGCAGCGTCTCATTCCTTCTCGAAAAGAGAGGCGGGAGCATACGCGATGCAAAAGATGGGCTGATAAATGGAGACAGGACGGGATTCTACAGAGTCAGGTATTCAAAAGGTATATTAGAAGAATTATCTGGCAGGATGGCTAAACGCGAACTAAGCGGCAAGGAAGAGTGGGGGATAATAAGCGACCTTTTCGCTCTCGCAAGATCTGGAAGAATAAAAGCTGAAGAGTACTTGGATTTCGCGGAAAATCACCATGAAGAGCTCAGCTACCCAGCAAACTCTGCAAATCTACGCCATATGATATGGCTCTCAAAAATGCTTCCTGATGGTGATGAAAGA
>JAKBQS010000044.1 GCA_021835105.1 Microcaldota archaeon | reverse complement strand
GATACTATGCTTAAAGAGGTTGCACCTGCAAGTGTTGCTGCCATCAAAGCAATTAATAAAACAGCTGCTATTGAAGTACCGTATCTCATCTAAACCCTTTTGCTGCCAACAATTGGCGTATCCCAGAGAATATATGGCATATTTAGTGTTTAAATAAGTATCTAAAATCCAACAGCGCTTTGAGTGTTATTAGTCTTCCTGAATCCTGCATGGCTGACGCTGTTCTTCTGGAAAATAAAAAATAGGTAAGGAGAAGGAGGCTTGTTTTGTGTAATGCGTTAGTTGCGGTGCGCGCATGTGGCCCGCTCTTCTGATAAAGTTTATATATTTAACCATACTTATAATATAATATAATTTAGGTTGATTATATGACTCTGCCTATAGAGAAAAAATTACTCGCTCCCATGCAGATAGATAGGGCGAGGCTCCAAGACATTGCTGTAGAAGCTTTATACAGCATGGTTACTTCCACTGTGCTTCATGGAGGCACGGCAATATGGAGGTGTTATAGTGGAAACAGGTTTTCAGATGATCTAGATATATACCTAACGTCTAATGCAGCCATAGACAAGGTAAGAGCAGGCCTTGCATGGCCTCTTAGAAAGTATGGGGCTGTGATAAAAAAGGCAAGCGTCATAGGTAGCTATACAATTATAGATATTTCAACTGGAAACGCAACGTTAAAGCTTGAGATGTGTAAGAGCAAGCATAAGATTAGACCGGTGGAAAGAAATTATGAAAGAACAGACGGGACCTTCCTTGGCATATTGACTCTGTCACCAGAGGATTTCATTTATGAGAAGATTGCAGCTTATGAGAACAGGAGGTATGCTAGAGACATGTATGATATTTACCATCTGAGCAATGTAGTAGAGCCTGAGGGAAGACTGCGCAAGTCAGTTTGCAAGTTTCTCGATAATATAGAACGTCCTGTTGATGAGCGTGTTTTGAAGGCAATAGTTTATTCTGGTACAGTCCCATCATTCCAAGGAATGGTGGATTATGTAAAGAGGCGATTTTGTTAAGTATATGGATAAAATACGGGAGAATTTCTCCAAAGAAGAGTTTCCGGTATTCGGGGTCAATGAGATAAAATCGTGGCTTGTTGCAAATCAGGGACATCCAGCATATGCACATATCATACTGCATAACCTTGAGAGCAGTGGAGAGATTTATCGGATAACAAGAGGCTTCTATACATTCCATGAAGATGCACATGTAGTAGGATTTGCATTTAAGCCGTTTTATTATGGCCTGGAGGATGCACTATATATGCATAATATCATAGAGCAGGGATCCAATCCAGTAGTAGTTACTACCAGAAAGGTTAGAAATGGCCTGAGGAATTTCGCGGGAAGAAATTATGTGATACATAGGATTGAGAACAGGCACTTCTTTGGTTTTGAGCTTGTCGGGCAGGGCAAGACATGGCTTCCGGTTTCAGATTTAGAGAAGACATTTATAGACCTGGTTTATTTCAGGCATTATGTACATGATGAGGCCATGGTCAAGCTGCTTAAGACAGTTGACAGGAAGAAGGTAAGGAAGTACCTGGACAACTATGATAAAAGGTTTGCCAATAAGGTAATGTGCCTTTTGAAGGAAAAGTAATGCTGCATGGCCTGAGCTTACGCTATGCTTCTTAAAAATAAAAAATAGGTAAGGAGAAGGAGGCTTGTTTTGTGTAATGCGTTAGTTGCGGTGCGCTCACAGGTCGCGTTAGCTCCCTGTAATTATTACAGTAAGGCATCTGGCTGGTTTGTCATAATTACACAAAGGCTTCATTCCCAAACAGGAGGATATCTTTGATATTTACCGCAGTTACCTTTCCTTCTATCTTCCTCTTGCCATTATAGAAAAGTAGTCCGTGTTTAGGCTTGAATTTTGCTATAAAGTAATCGAGATCTTTTTTGTACTCTTCCTTAAAGGTATCCGAAGCTTTTATTTCTACAGGAAGCATGTTCTTGCCTTCACCAAACAGGGCGTCAACCTCTCTGGTTCCCTCTCTCCAGTATCTTTTTATTTCGAGTCTTGAGATAATCAATGTCTCCGTAATCTTCCCTATATCAAGCGATGGATTTTTAGCAATGGCAAGGGATATGTCATATGGATATACTTTTCTCAGTTTTCTTGATTCTGATACCATTGAAGGCCTGTAGTTCTTTATAATGCGGATAAGTTTTGAGAATTCAAGCATGTAGATATGCCTCTCCACTTCCTGTTTTCTTTTTGCCAAGGTTCTGGAAAGGCTGTCCACGTTTAATATCATTCCAGGATCAGAATAGAATATCTCTGTTAGAGAATTTAACATATTTACATCTACATTGTCGAATTCTTTTGATAGATCCAGGCTTATCACCTTTGATACTATACTTTCGTTTATGTATTCATATGCTCTTACTCTGTCAGTCACCCTTGCCAGTTCAGGGAATGGCTTTGTTATATACTCGTCGATATCAGAGATTATTTCGTCATAGTAAAGCCTGGTATTATTGATTACCTTGTCATGCTTTAAAGAGTAATACTCCTTTAACGATAATACAGGCACGTCTATTAGAAAATGCCTTCCTGCAAGATTGTGCATCGCACTTCTTTCTAGTTGCAGAGATGCTGATCCAGATATTATGAATCTTATGTTGGGCATCGAGTCATGAAGAACCTTTATCTGACTGCCCCAATTGTCAAGTATCTGAATCTCGTCCAGGAACACGAATATCTTGTTTTTCTTCCAGTCCACTCCGGTAATTTTTTGGTATGAATCAAGTACTGATATCAGTTCAGCTTGGCCATAATCAAACGTAAAGTATAATATGTTCAGCGGATTAGTGGTGTGCAGGAGCTTATCCATAAGCTGGTACATTATTGTAGTCTTGCCTACCCTCCTCAGACCTGTAAGCACTATAACCTCTTTATACTTGGTAAGCAGAGAGTGTGCCTCTTCAAATGCCTGCCGCTTATAGCTCTTGGCTAGATCCTCCCTTATCTTGCCTGATATCCACCAGCTGTTAAGAAGCCTTAACGTCTCCTCTATTTCCATGCAGTTATTGTATGGAAAAACATATTTATACCTTTCGTTCCTTTAGGGAACGAATATTAATATCTTTTGTTCCTTTAGGGAACGAATAATATATATGAAATAATGTATACTGGCTTGCATAGAGAAGTTAGGAAAATAAAAAATAGGTAAGGAGAAGGAGGCTTGTTTTGTGTAATGCGTTAGTTGCGGTGCGCATTGCTGTGCTAAGAGTTAAGAATCTGAGCATGCCAAATGTATTAGGTGGAATAATGAAACAGCAGGAAGTACAGCTTGATGGTGCTAAAATCATAAATGCAAAATTAGACAGTATAACAAAGCTGCTGAGTACGATAGCATCAGAACTCAGCGAACTTTCGGATGCAGGGACTGAGATAAAACTGAGCAGGAAGGCAAGGGCGGAGATAGAGAAGGGTCTCAGGGAGCTGGAGAGCGGAAAGGGAAGGACATACAAAAACTGGAATGCTTTTGACAAAAAATCAAGGTAAGACAGGTTTTGGTGGTTATTTGCCTTATTCTGTAACGTTTGCGCCTAGAGTCGAAAAATTACTTGTAAGGATGAAGAAGCGGGACGTTGAGACTTATAAAGAGATTGCAGGGAAGATTTCTAAGATCCTGGATGATCCATATCATTTTGGCAAGCCGATGCGCAGCGAGTATAAGGGGCTGTGGGAGGTTCATGTTAAGAATAATCTGCTTTATTACAGGATAAATGATTCTTTAAAGAGTGTTGAGATGGTAGCGTACGTGGACCATGATACCTTAAGGTAAAGAGTATACTCTTTTTCAACATCCTGCATGGCTAGCGCTATTCCGCCTATTCTTTGAAAAATAAAAAATAGGTAAGGAGAAGGAGGCTTGTTTTGTGTAATGCGTTAGTTGCGGTGCGCTCACAGGTCGCGTTAGCTCCCTGCTTACACGCCCGCCCTATCAAGGCCATGTACTATGGCCGCACTGAGTGTCTCGTTTCGGATGCGGCTTCGTCCTTATATGCATTCAGGACTTATCCGCTTAGCGCGTGGCTACCCGGCAATGCCATAATGACAACCGGTACACTAGAGGCGCCGAACTTTCGTTCCTCTCGTATTAAAAAGTTCTTATCCTCTGACACTTACACTCCCAGTAGTTGCTACCGTACTGTCTCGCGACGTACTGAACTCAGCTCGCGTATCTCTTTAATGGACGAGCAGTCCAACCCTTGGCGGCTCCTGCACCGCCAGGATGAGATGAGCCCATATCGGTGTATCAAACGGCGGGGTCGATGTGAACTCTCACCCGCCACGAACCGGTTACCTCTAGAGTAACTTGTTTGACAGCTTGGTGCCCCATTAAAAGAGCATCCAACGTTCGTTAAGTCACTGTTTCCAGTCTGCATCTCCCGCTTTTCGAGATACAGTCAGCCCTGCATTTGCCTTTATGCTTAACGGTGGGTTTCCAACCCACCTAAGCAGAGCATTGATCACTTTCGTTTCTTTATCGAAAGCAACCGCCCAGTCCAACTATCCACCTGCTGTTGTCCCTTGTTGGGTTAGCCGAGTAAAAAGCGCAGAGTGGTGTTACATTGTCGCTCCACCCTGACCGGAATCAGGGCTTCGACGCTCCCACTTACACTTTGCAGCACTTCTCACTCAGCAGCAACAGGCTATAGTCAAGTTTCATAGAGACTTCGCTACCCACTGAGAGAACGTGGCATGTACACCACGTAGTAATTTCACCAGGTCCCAGGTCGGGACAGTAGAAGAGTCGTTACGCCATTCATGCAAGTCACCTATTAAGTGACGAGGTATTACGCTACCTTAAGAGAGTCAGAGTTACTCCCGCTCTTTGCTAGCGCTTAGTCCCGTTGAATTGGGGTTTCGCGGACTAGCGGTGAGCAGGCGTCACCCGCTGTACTAAGCCTTACGGCTTTGCGGCGAGTTGTGTTTTTGATAAACAGTCGCTCTTCCCTTGTCAATGCTATCTGCGCTTACCAAGCGCAGACATGGTTTGTAGAAAACATACACCACTATTTTGCCGATTTCCCTGACCTGAGTTCTCCTGACACGCCTTGGCTTTTTCAGCCAGCAGCACCTGTACTGGTTCTTGGTACGATCTAGAACGATTGTTGCGTATTCCCTTTTCACGGGCTCAAGAACTTGGCCATTGTCAGTTCATTTAGCTATTTCTCCTCATAATAAGACTCCATAGCCATTTGGACCTGTTTACAGACCTATCCTCAAGCGTCAGAAATACGCCTTGTGTTGCCACGCCTACGTTCTAGGCACATGAATATTAACATGCTTCCCTTTCGCCTGGTAGTGATTAGCTCCAGGCTTAGGATCGGCTAACTCCCAGCTGACGATCATTGCAAGGAAAACCTTGTGCTTTCGGCGTAGGGGATTCTCACCCCTATATGCTGTTACTTATACCAGGATTTTCACTGCTGCGCAGTCCATACGCTCTCAAAAGCATACTTCTGCCCGCGCAGCACGCCCTCCTACCCGCCTCTCGGCGCTAGGGTTTCGGTACTTGGTTTAGCCCCGTCCATCTTCAGACTGCGCTGTCTCAATCGGTACGCTATTACGCGTTTTTTGAAGGATGGCTGCTTCTGAGCCTACCTCCCGACTGTCTACGACAATGCCTTCCTTTGATGCACTCAACCAAGATTTAGGGACCTTAACCTTAGAAACTGTCATTTCAGCAACGGGATGCTAGCTTACCCAACATCCCCGACTCCTTGGGTCTACGCAGCATCTGCATTCGGAGTTTGACAAGAAGGTAGGGCCTTTCGACCCTAAGACTTCTGATCGGTCGCTCTACCGCAGATGCAAGCTCGCCAAAGGCTATCCTAAAGATACTTCGGAGGGGACCCGCTATTGCCATGTTCGAGTGGTCTATCGCCCCTAATCGCAGCTCACCCAACAGGATATACCATGACAGGTAGCGGACCTCCACCGGATGTAAATCCGGCTTCGTCCTGGCCGCGAATAGATCACAATGGCTTCGGGTCGTAAAGAAGTGACTTGGGCATTTTCATGCCTGGCGCCTCATTGCTTGCGCGCCCTCGCTTTCACTATGCGGTTAAGCTCGCCACTCCGATACACTCCCTGGCTCTTGCTTCAAGAAGAATGATACGACACTGGTCCACACGCGTCGCTGATGGCTTCCGCCACTTCGCTTCCGCATGCTTCTACCCTTTCGTGCCGCACCTTCTTGTAACCACCTAGTTTCAGATCTATTTCACTCCCGCGCGTGCGGGTTCTTTTCAGCTTTCGCTCACGCTACTTATTCTCTATCGGTCTCTAGCCAATGTTTAGGGTTGGAGTTTAATGCCCCCATATTCACTCAACATACCAAAGCTGAGCTACTCTTCTACAGCGCCTCTCCATTGCATTTGCCTACGGGCCTATCACCCTCTATGAGAGCTCTTTCCAGAGCCTTCGGCTTTGCAACAGAGCAGTAAACTGCCCACATCTACATGCTTTCGCAAGCATGAATTCGGTTTGCCCTGTACCGCTTTCAATCGTTTTACTTACGGCATCGCAATTGCTTTCTTTTCCTGCACGTACTAAGTCATTTCAATTCCGTGCGTCTGCATACGCCATTATTCATAGCGTACTATTCAGTAATCCCAGGTTCAAAGGCTGACATGCGCCTACCCTGGGCTTATCGCAGCTTGCCACGACTTTCGTCGCTGCTAGAGCCAAGCCATCCTCTAGGTGGCTTAATTAAAATCAAGCCTCACTTCTCCTCGAATCCATTGCAATTGATGCAATATCACATGTGCAGACACAACATTTGCAGCAGAGATAGCATTCACTATATGTGACGTATTCTTCATCAAGCAGATAGTGCTCTCTAAACACAAGCTTCCTCTACAAGCTCATGCCGGCCATAAATTGCACAGCATAAATTAGCATAGCAAGGTATATAAATATATGGCACTTCTCCTTGAACAACTCCTACCATGCAGCAGATTAGTTGATTAAGGCCTTATGACAGGTTCAGCGCCTTCTTCTCGTCATGTAGTAGAGCAGTACAGCTATGATTATTATGATTATTATCAGCAGGAGTATGTAGATGAATCCTGAATTTGGCTGGTTTGGAGTTGAGGTATAAGATGAGATTACAGTACTGGTCGTATTTGCAGTTGTTGTGTTTGGATGTGCAGTGTTAAGAAGCGCTATTACAGGATCTGAAGGAACTGCAAATTCAACTGTGCAGGCAGCTGCATTCAGTGTGAATGGGGTTATCTCCTGCCATGTGCCGTTTCTGAGTATGAATGGAGCTACATCAGAGTTTGGTATGCTGCATGAGTAGTGCAGTGTTGCATCTGTGGATACGTTTGCCCTATTTATAGTATAGTTAACCGCAGTTATGACAGAATTGTTCACGCTCTTTGACAGTGTGGTTGCATTCACTGCAATCGCATCAAAGCAGGTGTTCGTACCAGATGTTATATGGAATGTTGCGTTAAGCGACT
>JAKBQS010000043.1 GCA_021835105.1 Microcaldota archaeon | reverse complement strand
AGCTTGCAGTAGCAGATCTGCAGGGAATTCTGAGGGCTTATGGGAAAAACAGCCTGCGTTTAATCCATAAACTGCTGTGGAGCTGGAGGCTCTGGCGGCTGCCCTTTCCTGGTCCTTATCTCCCTTACTATCTTATCCTGAAGCTCCCTTGGGAGTTTCTCATATCCGGCATATTCGGGGTACCATATGGCCTTGCCGCTGGTTATTCCCCTCATTTCGTTTGAGAAGCCCTTTATCACTTCCGCAACAGGCATCTTCGCAGTAAGCGTTATCTGCTCGTTCTCCTGCTCTATCTCGAGTATCTGCCCCCTCTTGCCCTGTAGGAATGTTATTATCTCTGACATGTAATCCTGAGGGGCGTTTATCGTGAACTTCTGCTTCGGTTCCATAAGCACAACTCCTGCCATGAGCATCCCAGCGTATATGGGTCTTCGCATTGCTGGTATTATCTGTGCAGGCCCACGGTGCACTGGATCCTCGTGTATCGTTGCATCCGTTATGGATACTTTTATCCCTGAGCATTTCTCTCTTGCAAGAGGGCCATCTTTCATTGCATCCTCAAAACCCTGGACAAGAAGTTCCATGACCTCATTCAGGTACTGCACTCCATGAGTAGCGTCTATTAGTATGCTCCTGTTCGATATGTACTCTATGCCCCTTGCTTCTTCTCGGGACATGCCTGCCTCGAGGAGCTTGTCCAGATACTGCTTCTCCTTTGGCTTGCCCTCCTTTATGTCTCCGTTCTCTATAAGTGCAATCACTTTAGGCTCAAGAGGGGCTACGTTAATATAGAACCTTGAGTGCCTGTTTGGGGTCTTTCCCTCTACATCCTTGACCTCCTTCTCAATCGTTTCCCTGTAGACAACTATCGGTTCGCTGGTGGTTATGGGTATCTTGTACTCATCCCTTATCTTCGTCTCTATGACTTCCAGATGAAGCTCGCCCATCCCGCTTACAAGGTGCTCCCCAGTCTCCTTGTTGAGCTCTACGTTTATAGTCTGGTCCCCCTTTGAGAGCTCCCTGAGTGCCTCTATGAGCCTGGTCATGTCCCTTGTATCCTTTGCCTCTATAGCCTTTGTAACAACTGGCTGAGAGTAATGCTTTATCTGATCGAATGGCTCTATCGATGCTGCGCTGCATGTATCGCCTATCGAGACGTCCTTTAAGCCTATTAATCCGGCAATGTTTCCAGCCGGTATCTCATCGACTATAACCCTATCAGGGCCCATGTATATGCTTACCTGCTGCACTTTTTGTATATCAGGCCTGCCGCTTACGTACAATTCCGTGCCTTTCCTTACCGTGCCGGAGAATACCCTCCCTATTGCAACCTCGCCGCTGTGCTGGTCGTACATTACCCCGAAGACGACTATATTAGGGTTTGCATTTGGATCTGCATTTATCATTGCAGCTCCATCAGGGCTTTCCTTGTCGCCATGCCAGAGGGTAGCTATCCTGTACCCCTGTGCTATCTTTGGATTTGGAAGGTGCTCTATTATCATTGTCAGGGTTGCCTCGTCTATTGGGGCTACTTCCTGCAACTTCTGTTCGTTGTTCTCTGCGGTGAGCTGGAATATGTCTTTGAATGTCACCTTGTACTTGTCCATTATTGCCTTTGATATGGCCCATTTCTTGTAGGCCGATCCGAAGCACACGCTTCCATTCTCTACTGATACTGTCCACTTGCCCTTGAATTCCTCAGGGCAGTAGCTGTTTATCATCTTGTTTATATCGTTTATCAGCTTGAGCAGCCTCTCGAATGTCTGCTCCGGTGTGAGCTTTAGCTCGTTGAGTAGTCTATCCACCTTATTTACAAAAAGCACCGGCTTTGCCTTCTCCTTGAGCGCCTGCCTCAGCACAGTCTCTGTCTGCGGCATTACACCCTCGACAGGGTCCACTACCAACACCACGCCGTCAACCGCTCTCATGGACCGCGTAACGTGCCCCCCGAAGTCAACGTGACCTGGAGTATCAATCAGATTTATTATGTAATCCTGGTCCTTGTAGGGGAAGGCAAGCGAGATATTTGCAGATTTAATAGTCATTCTCCTGTCCTTCTCTATAGCTTCGTAGTTCGTGTATAGCGCGTCCCCAGCCACTGATTTCGATATTATTCCTGCCCTGGCGAGAAGAGAGTCCGTAAGCGTTGTCTTGCCGTGGTGTACGTGGGCTATTATGGCAACGTTCCTCACGTTTGTTATATTGCCCATTATCTTTGCGACTTCCTCAGCTACATATTCTTTTCGTACCATCAGAATACCCGTTTGATCCCAGCTCAGCGCGCCCTCTTGGCGATTCTCTCTACATCGACCTTCTTCTTTATTGCATAGCTGTCAGGGCTCTTTGTAGAAGCAAGTATAAGCTCGTTGGCAAGAGACTCGGAGAGTTTCCTCTTGTTCTTGAATGCGTTTATAAGAGCTGCGAGAGCCATGTTCCTGAGCGCGACATCTAGCCTTCTCCTTGAGCTTATGCCAACTGCAACATTATATGATATTCCGCCGTATCGTACCCTCGTAGTATCCTCAATAGGAGCGGAGTTCTGGAGTGCATCTACAAGGACCTGTAGAGGGTTGTTTCCTGTCTGCTTGTTTATTATATCGAAAGACTCTTCCAGGACGTGCATTACCTTTATCTTCTTGCCTTGCAGCCTGCCTTTTGTCCTTATTATCTTGCCGCCTACCTTTTTGCCTGTTCCGCCTCTCATAAGCTTGTTAGCTAGTCTCTCAACTATTGTTATATGTGCATTGTAGTACGCCCTATCCTGGCGCCTGCCGAAAATGTTTGGATATGACCTGTAGCCAAATGAGACATATTCAGCGAGGCTCTGATCTTCTACCTTGACTTCAGATGAATCATACTTTCCGAAGATAAGCTGCCTTGATGTGCGGTGGGTGCTCCTTGCTGATGGCGTCTCTGCTTCTCCAGCTTTCTGAGGCTGCTCGGCGCGCTTCCTGCGCCTCTGAGCCTGCTTCTCTGTCTGGCGCTTTTCAGCAGCCTGCTCGGTTGCATTATCTGCAGAATCCTTCACACTTGTCTCAGTCTCAGCCATTATGATCATCTCTTAGGCTTTTCCTTCCTGCCTTTTACTACCTCGAATACATCGGCCCCGTTCACTGCTATAACCCTATATTTCAAGCCAGGTATGCTGCCCATCTGGCCTCTCTGCGAACCTCCAAGGCCCTGTATCGTTACTTCATCGTGCTCTTCTATAAAGTTTATTGTTCCGTCATAAGGCACATATGCCCCGACTACCTTGCCATTCTTGATAAGTTGAACCCTAACGCACTTTATTAGACCGCTGTGGGGCTGCTTCTGCTGAAGCACGAATTTCTGCAGCACGAGAGCTTTAGCCATCGGCACGGTGCCTACGGGGTCGTATTTTTGCTTGAGGTGAAAATGCTTCCTCTTCCACCACTTGTTTAGCATCCTGTGCTTCTTTCTCTTCCTCACAAGTTCTTTAGCTGCAAATTCACCTTTGGGCAATTCTTCACCAATTAATACTCTTCCTTCAATATTCCTGAGTTTCCTGGACTTATTACTGCTATGCTGCTCACCGGATACGGTTTGCCGCAAAGGGTGCCAAGATCCAGCGAGTTGCCGTCAAATTTTATCAGTTTCACGTTCGCAATGTTAACCATGTGGTATATATCATTTACGAGTTCCTTCCTTGCCTTTGCCGCAACAACCACTACCTGTGCCTTCGAGGAGCTTATGGAGCGGATAACATCTCTGTGGCCGATGCTAACTTCGCCCGTATTTACGGCAAGCCTTATATCGTTGTTAAAATCTGGCATAGAAATCCACGAACAGAAGATGAATTCTGAAGAATATAAAATGTCATTAACATATTCTTGCGAAAGGTATTTAAATATTGATATGTTTTTATGCCATATACAGATACCTGGGCGCCTGTTAATGTAGATTGAGAATGGGAATCTCTTACCTAACCGACTATCCGGATTGTCGCGCACTGACAGCCAAAAAGCCGCCCTTACGTTACAGGAAGGCTTTGCGCATGTTTCCGGCTATGGTCTGGTAAGCTTCGCATGCAGTCCAGCTGCTCGGTTCGCGGCCTTCTGATATGTCCTTGCGCACTTCTTCGGCTTCTTTCGTGTGCCATAGGTCCATGAGATTGTAGCCAGTTTCCCTTATGTTGCCTATCTTCCTGCCCCACATTATTGAAGGGTATATGTTGCCGTAGCTATCCATGAAGAGCGATGCGTCAAGGCTCCTGCTCTTCATTGGCTGCTTTCCTGAGACGACATATTCGTGCAGGTTTTTCAGGAAACTTCTCTCTATGATATCTATCGCGCTCATCTTTCTTGTCCTCTTAGCAAGGGCATTTCTTATCTCTTCGGCTGCACGTTCCTTAGGAGGGCGTAGCGACATGCCAGAATTTGAGTAGTATATCTCTGATACCTGGCCTAGGTTGAGGTGAAAATCGTTATAGCTTATTGAAGGGATCTCTTTCTTTACCTCTGAATATGTCTTGCTGAACTCCCCAAGGTTGTAATTGGTCATGGTGTATCCGAATACTGCATAGAGATTCCTCCTTCGCTTTCTTATCTCGGATATCCTCTTGAACATCTCTATGGCCCTGTCGTAATTGCCTTTTACCCCTCTTATCTTGTCGTGAAGCTCGCGGTAGCCGTCGAGGCTTACGGTTATGGACATCTTCGGTATCCCAAGATCGAGCATCTCCTCTATCTTAGAGATTACCGAATCGGTATTGCAGAGCGAGTTGGTTGGCATGGTAAGGAGGTAAAGGCCTTTGGAGTTTTTGTGGAATGCCCTTGCTATCTCCACTATGTCGCTTCTGAGAAATGGCTCCCCTCCGGTAAGCTCTATCCACTTGAAGAAGTTGTTTGTGCGTGCGAATGTCCCTATCTCGTCGATTGTAAGCTCGTTTGATGGTTTCATCTGCCATATATTGCACGTAAGGCATCTGGACTGGCATTTGTAGGTTATGCTGAAATTAAGCTTGTAAGGGCGCCCAAGCTTTGCGAAGTTAGACACTCCTGCAGTATAAGCAAGGCTCAGGAAATTCAATCTGCTCATGGAAATTGCCTTCTGGTTTGTATTAGGATTATTTTCTGATATATAAACATCCCTATCCGTGTGAATTTACGGCAGCGTATGTAGCAGGATGCAGAATGTATATATAATATAAAATGTTATCCTATACTCATGCGCACGAACCCGCATACCAAAGTTTCCGTTGTTATACCGACCCTTAATGAAGAGAAGAACATTGGAAGGGTAATAGATGATGTATGGAGATCCATCGGAAGACGTGGAAACGAGATAATTGTGGTTGACGGGAATTCTGATGATAATACTGTTAAAGTGGCAAAGGCCCACGGCGCGAGAATCATGACGGATAGCATAGGCAAGGGTTCTGCGCTTATAAAAGGCCTCAAGGCTGCTAGAGGCAGCATAGTAATCTCCATGGACGCTGATCTTTCGCATGAAGCAAAGGAGCTGCTGCTCATAATAGAGAGCATAAAGATAGGATACGATGTATGCATGGGATCAAGGTTTATGGAAGGGGGAAGGTCAGAGGATATATCATGGCTCAGGATACTGGGCAACAAGTTTTTTGTGCATTTGGTAAACTTCGCGTTCCGCGCGAATTACACAGACATGTGCTACGGCTATAGGGGCTTCAGCAGGAAGGCGCTTTCCAGGCTAGATCTTAAGGAGCCTGGATTCGGGATAGAAACCGAGATAAACATAAAGGCGAAGAGAGAGGGCCTCAGAGTTATAGAAGTGCCAAGCGTTGAGAAGAAGAGGGCGTATGGTACAGGAAAACTTAGGACTTTCAGTGACGGATACCAGATACTAAGGACCATAATAAAGAACTGGATTGCGTAAGAAGAGCTAGGCCAGGGCTTCGTTGAAGTCTATCGCAACAAGATTGCGCGTTAGAGTCTCATATATTGGGAGTAATGCAGGGGTAGGTATGTGGCCCATCCGGGCCTGGAAGGATGTCCTTGCCTGCCATGTGCCGCTGTTTACTATGAGCGTACCGTGATATTCTGAATAGCCATTTTTGTGAAGATGCCCCATGTGCAATATATCAGGCACCTCGTCCATTACCAGATTGTCTTCTTTTGTCGGAACTATCGGATTTCCGCCATATATGGGAGAGAGGTGCCTAGCCCTTAATACCTCTTCCATAGCACGCGCAGGCTCAGCGTAACTGCAGCCCTTGACCGCCTGTATTACCGAATCGAGGGACGTGCCATGATAGGCAAGCACATTCAGGTTCTCTATGCGCACATAGCCCGGGTTTGGCAGGAGGTGTATGTTGCTGCCCTTTATCTTCGACGTGAACTCGGAGGGCAGGCTTGGCTGTGGCTCCGCGCGCTGTACTGCGTCGTGGTTCCCGGGAAGGACAAATACCTCTACATATTCTGGTATCTCAGACAAAAGCTCGAAAAGAAGATCGTATTGCTTGTATATGTCAAGTATTGCAAGCTCCTTGTCCTGATTGGGATATACGCCTATCCCATCTACGACATCTCCACTTACTACGATGTACTTTATCTTCGAAGCGAGCTCTTTCCTGTAATCTATATTCCCGTTGATCCACTCCAGGAATCTCCTGAACTGCTTCTCTAGGAAGAGCTTGCTGCCCACGTGTATGTCCGAGAGGAATGCTATAGCAAGGTCGTCCTTGGTTACGGGCCTGGTGCGCACTGGCACATCCGGCCATATTATCGATTTGGCTATGATGAAAGGCCCTGAGACCTTCCCGCTTATCCCTATAACCTCATCTGGGGCTATGCGTTCCGCTTCTTCCGCGAGGCCGCCTGGCCTCTCCTGCTTCCCGGTATTGTAATTGCTTACTATGACTTTCGCGTATCCAGTCTCGTCCTCTATTGTTATCATCTTGTTTCCGTTCTTTGTTGTAGAGACGCTGTACACCATCCCTACTATAGTCACTTCTCTTCCATCAGCATACTGCTTTACATTCTCTATTTTTTTTACCCTGTTGGACATCGATCCTGCGTGGCCTTCGGATATTATGCGCTCCATCTTCGCCAGCCTGTCATTGAAGTGCTCGGCAAAGTCGGCTACTGTTGCGCCTGTAGGCATGTGCCTTGTCTTCCTTATGCTGTAAGAGGATTTGTAATCCATCGAATATGGTTTGTAGCCTGGAGCCGATGTTACTTCAACCTGTTTTGGGAGCTGCTGCTGGATGGAGAGTTTTATCTCTGCGAGAGCGTCCTTTCCAAGCACATTTGGTTTCTGCGATTCCTTATAAAAATCGAGTATGTGGCCTACGAGGGACTCTATGTCTGCGCCTGCGACGTCCTCCTCGCGTATGTCTGCGCTGACTATCACCATTCCGCTTAGTCTCCTTGCGATTTCGGTAAGCACAGATTCCCTAGTTTCGCTCATCGAACCAGCGTCTAGGAGATTACTCTTTTATCGACTCAAGCATGCTGAGTATGTTCCAGATAATTGTCCTCGCGTAAGGTGGCAGATTTATGTCATTGCTTATCTCATCTATCTTGTATGTCGCCGAAGATGATCTGGTAGAATAAGCGTCTTTCTCCTGGTCAAGCGCCTTCTTTGCTTCGTCAAGCGCATTCTTTACGTTCCTTGGGACACTATTGTCATTTACCAGAAGGTCAATCTGCTGCTTCACCTTGCTTATCGTTTCATCGAATTCCTTGTTGTTTTTTATTGAATCACCTTGACGATCGGGCCCGGCGGGATTTTCAACATTTTATTTGAACCCGCGACCATCAGCTTAGAAGGCTGCCGCTCTATCCAAGCTGAGCTACGGACCCGTTCCATCACATATTGAACTGG
>JAKBQS010000042.1 GCA_021835105.1 Microcaldota archaeon | reverse complement strand
GGGGCTATACAGGATATTCTGCGCATATGGAGCGGAGACTGTAGAGATAAATCCGGCAGGATTAGACCGCAGCGGGAGGCTTACGGCCCTTGATGCGTTTATATCATTGGATGGTGCGCAGATGATACACCCTGATGAAATGAAGAAAGGAGTAGGCGCAAGGATGAGCGGGAAGGGATGGTCTTATGTTGATATCGGAGGGGATGTAGGATTGGTATGCAGCGGGGCTGGGCTTGCAATGGCTACGCTAGATATGATAAGCATGGCCGGAGGAAAGCCTGCAAACTTCCTTGACCTTGCACAGGTTAATGGAGACGGCGTGTACGAAGCGTGCTGCATCCTCAGCGAACGCGGATCTATGAAGGCAATGCTTGTGAACCTATTTGCAGGCCTGAACAGATGCGATGAGATGGCTGAAGGGGTGCGCAGATTCATTGAGGATAAGAAACCAGGATTCAGGGTTGTCGTAAGGATGGCTGGAAATAGGGTTAGAGAAGGAGAAGAAGTTCTGCTAAGATGCGGCATTCGCAATTTTGCAGATATGGAGAGCGCAGTGAAGGCAGCGGTTGATGCTTGATGGGAATAATACTAAATAAGGACACTAAGGTCATAGTGCAGGGTATAACTGGCAAGGCTGGAAGCATGCACACAATGACCATGCTAGAGTATGGAACGCAAGTTGTAGGTGGAGTCAGGCCTGGAGCGGGAGGGGAGATCGTCCACGGAGTGCCGGTATTTGACACAGTATATGAAGCTGTCAAGGCTACAGGCGCTAATTCTTCTGTTCTTTTCGTCCCTCCTGCTGCGGCGCTTGATGCAGCGCTTGAGGCTTTCAGCGCTGGGATAAGACTGGTTGTGGCCCCTCCGGAAAACATACCGCTGCACAGTGAGGTGAGAATGGTGTCTGCAGCAAGGAGGTCCGGAGCCACCCTTATAGGGCCAAATACCGCAGGGATAATAGACCCTGAATTGAAGGTTAAGATAGGCTTTGTGCCTAATGGTGTCTTTTCCCCTGGAAAGATAGGTATAGCCTCAAGGAGCGGCACACTGATGTATGAGATGGCATCACGGATATCCAGTGTCGGGCTTGGAGAATCCACATGCATTGGCGTTGGCGGGGATCCTGTGCAGGGGCTACGTTTCTCGCAGGCGTGCAGCCTTTTTGAGGAAGACAAGGATACTGCGGCAATATTGATTATAGGTGAGATAGGCGGGTCGCAGGAGGAAGAAGTCGCATCGATGGTTTTGGACGGATCGATAAAAAAACCTGTTATAGCGTATATGGCAGGCAGATATGCACCGAAAGGCAGGAAGATGGGCCATGCCGGTGCGATAGTATCTGGAAGCAGAGGGAGCATAGATGAGAAGATTGCTGCGTTCAAGAAGGCTGGAATAACAGTCGGATCTACTCCAGGCGAGACTGTAAAGCTTATAGAAGGGGAAATGTGATTGGATGGCTTACGAGATAGAAAGAAGATACCCTGCGCAGAGGAAGAGGCTCGACAGTATACTTGACTCCCTTGCAGAGGGAGTTTTCAGGGGACGCGTGCCCCTCCATAAACTTCCACAGGAGATTGAGAAGCGGTTCGGGCAGGACAAAATAAGGACTTATACGTCAGCATTCGCAGAGAAGGAGATTATTTCTTTTTATCAATACTACGCAGGAGAAGCACTTAGGAGGGGAGTTGAGAGGCACATGGAAGCATCCGGAAACTTAACCAAGCTTGATTATTTAAGAAATTCAGCGCACTGGAATCTTGTCTCAGAGTCAGGAAAACCAGAATATGTACAGTATATAGGCGGTGATAGAATAACAGTCGCAGGACCAGTAAGTATAGAGGTCGAGGTAAATAAAGATGGGCGCAAGGATGAGAGGTTCAGCGCTTCTGAATTTATACCTATGTGTAATTTCAGGGGCGGCGTTACTGAGGGAGTGAGCTTCGGAATAAAGATGATTAAAAAGCTTGTTGACTATGGTTCAAACGGAACCGTTAAGGTATATGTGGAAAGGGACTCCGTGGCTACAAGATCCCCGACTTTCAGATTCGAAAATTTTGAGAATGCAGATGCGGCGCGGAGGGCGATAACTTCAGCGGAGTTCCTATCGGAGGTATACGATGCGGCTAATAGGATACTCTCGCAGAAAGGCGGTGCGCTTGGAGAGATAACGTGCTCTTATGCCAAGAATGGGGAGGGGCATGAACTCTCGGTGAATTTCATATACAGGATGAGCGGAGATTTTTACGGACATGAGATAGCAACTTATGCTACAGGCATACTTCTGAGGAACTTCCTTACTGAGAGGCTTACTGCGGAAAGGATCCCGTACAGGAGCCTCTGGCTGGCAGGAGGCGAGGACGGCGATATGGCAGTCTCTGATAAGAGCATACGAGGCAGGAAGGTGAAGGCCTCTGTCTTCCTTCCCGAGCCGTATATAATGCACGAGATCTCAGGAAGCGAAGGGCATCTTGGAGCTGAAGACATGCATATTATGAGCTACTCGAAGAATCATCTCTGGAGGGAAAAATTAGGCGCAAGCGCACACATGTGCGGAATGGAACCGGAGATAATAGCAGGGGTAATGACAGCGGTTGCCGGTTCGCCCCCAATACTATCATCCTCATGTATTACTGATGCGGAGCCATACGAAATTAATGGCAAGAGGGGAATAATGTACTCTGTGACTCTTACCAATTTCGAGTGGGGTAGCGAAGGCCTGACCTCACCGACTAGGGAAGAATGCGAAGCCATAATGGGGCTGCGGAGGGATCTCGCTCCGGGGTCAAACTCTATACGTATTGCCGCATTTACAGCTGCTGCGGCGCTTGCAGGAGGATTAAACCAGCACAGGCTGGCTTATAATGATGGGCTGGCAAATACTAAGGAAAAGCTTATATGAGGTGCTTTTATGGATAGGAAGAATATTGATGAGGCATTGGAGAGGATCGGGAAGGGGGAATTAAAGCTTTATTCCCTTGAGAAATCGCTTGGAATTGATAGCAATACGGCAACGGAGATAAGGAGGGCTTATCTGGAAAAGAGGTTTGGGTGCAGCTTGTCTGCCGTAGGATCAGGTTCCCTTGACTTCAACGATGCGGTTGACAGGAATATAGAGAATCCTGTGGGTGCAGTGCAGGTACCGCTCGGATACGCAGGAGAGATAAAGGTGAATGGATTGCATGCATCGAGAAGCTATCCGGTGCTCCTTGCAACTACAGAAGGAAAGCTCGTCGCCGGAATATCAAGGGGAATATCAGCTTCGAATGAAGCGGGCGGGATAAATGCGGCCGTGATAAGGGACGGGATGACAAGGGATGTGCTTATAAGGACAGGCAATGTTAAGGAGGCCGCGGCATTCTCGGCTTTTGCGTCTAGCGCGGAAGGGCAGGAGATACTAAGGAGGGCTTTCTCGAGTAGCACAAGGCACGGAAAGTTTATAGAGGCCAGGCCTTACCCTTCAGGAAGGGATGTTCACCTGCGCTTCAGGGCTACAACAGGAGCGGCGATGGGCATGAATATGGTTACCATTGCTTCTAAGTTAGCATCTGATGCAATAGTAGCGGAGTTCAGGAAGAACAAGGGAATCGAGGCAGAGATAATAAGCGAATCTGGGAATATGTGCTCAGACAAAAAACCTGCTTTGATAAACTTTATAGAAGGCAGGGGAGTCTCTGTGATTGCTGATTTGTTTATACCTGCAGAGCTGCTTGAGAGAAGGTTCGGTCTCAAAGCCGAAGTAGTTGCCGAGCTTAACAAATCTAAGAACCTTAGCGGCTCGGCGCTTGCAGGCTCTCACGGCTTTAATGGTCATGTAGCAAACATGCTGGCCTCATTGTACCTTGCCATGGGGCAGGATATGGCGCAGGTAGTGGAGGGTGCACAGGCGCTTACAGATGCTGCTGCTATAAAAGGCGGCCTCTATATATCATGCTACCTTCCTTCGATAGAGATAGGAACTTATGGCGGCGGCACTAAAAGGGAGACGCAGATGGAAGTGCTAAAGATGATGGGCCTCTACGGGGATAATGATCCAGACGGAGCATCAAGGCTTCAGCTTGCGGAAGTCATTGCCGCAGTCTGCCTCGCCGGAGAACTCAATCTTCTCTGTGCAGAAGCAGCAAAGGATTTGTCTTCAAGCCATGGAAGGATCAAAAGGTAGGGTTTAAAGCTTTGTATACTGATGTAAAAGCATGGTTCCGTACCTCAGGATCCAGAGCGCCATGGAATACCTGATGACGTACGGATGGGCGATACTGATTATAGCAGTGGTTCTCGGCGCACTTTTCGAGCTTGGCGTTTTCAGCGGCGCTGGGCTTCCTACCGCATGCGTTGCGTATTCTGGATTCAAGTGCAGTAATCCGGAACTCTCAAGCGGAGGGATACTTACTGCAGACATTGGATATATAGGCACGGGAATTACCGTACAGGGGATTGCATGCACAACCAGCCAGACGCCCCCGACATCCTATTCGCCTGTTGCCCTTAATTTTCTTGCAGGGCAGACGTATAACCTCTCTTTTTCATGCCCATTGAGTAATTCTGCAATAGGTTCGCACTTCAACGGATATTTAT
Organism: Microcaldota archaeon; assembly: GCA_021835105.1. The sequence continues at coordinate 3,443 of JAKBQS010000042.1, read as the reverse complement.
GGATAGTATATTCTGAGGGCTCTCAGCAAGGTCTCAGCCAGATAATCGCAAGCATAAGTGCAGCAGTATCTACTACATCGCAGGGTTTTGTTTACTGCGTTGGAGGCGATACGGGGAGCATAGGCACAACTTATGATTATTATGGCGGAGTGACGCAGAACGGGCTCGAGGCATGGAAGAAATCGCCAGTAACATATCCTGCTAATGTGCAGGATCAGTCATGTGCATCCAATGGAGCAGAAGTCTTCTGCGTGGGAGGAAGCGGATCCTCATCATCGAATTCTGTATACTATGCGCCTATCTCCTCTGCCTATACTGGAGTGCAGGGATGGGGCACGGCTACAAGCTACCCTGGAAGCGTTGTCGGAGAAGCGTGCACATTCGGCAGTTATACAGGTGATTTATATTGCGTTGGTGGATATTACGACGGCACTTACACAAACGATATCTTTTACTCCTCTGCAGGAGCGTCAGGGCTTGGGGGATGGAGTGCAGGTACACCGTACCCTATAGGGCAGATAACAGGCACATCGTGCGTTACTTATCTGGGAAACATGTACTGTGTGGGCGGATCTAACGGAGCTGAGGTTTTCACAACGAGCACGTATTACGCAAGTATTGCGTCAGGAGCTGATGGAAACTGGCTCTCTACAGAATCCTATCCGATTACCATCGCAGGGCAGCCGTGTGTGATAAGCGGGAGCGTAGTTTACTGTGTGGGAGGATATACTAACAGTGGGTCTTCAGTAGGGGAGACAGCAGACGTTTACTATGCTACTGTAGGTAGCGGCGGCATAGGGGCATGGACGCAGAGTAATAGTTACCCGCTCCAGGTTGGAGGAGAGTCGTGCGCAGTGGTTAATAACAATATATACTGTGTGGGAGGGTACACTCCTGCAGGACTTACTTCTGATGTCTATTACGCCCCGCTTACTTCCAGTGGCGTGGGCAATTGGATAGGGACTTCTTCCTTCCCTAGCGGGCTGCAGTATGAATCCTGCTTTGCGGGATAAATCCGTAATCATGCAGTTTGCATGGTTTTGAACAGGAAAAGGGTGCATAAATAAGATTTAAGAATATTACGCTATATAGTATTAATACGCCTTTTATGATTGCATGAAGCTGGAAATGATAGACTCTAATAAGAATTCGATAAGGTTCAGGTTGAGTGGCATCAGTTTTAACTTTGCAAATTCGCTCAGGAGAATTGCAATAAACAGCGTTGATACTTTTGCTATAGACAGCGTCACCATGTATGAAAACTCAGGTGCGATGTTTGATGAATATCTTGCGCACCGCATAGGGCTTGTGCCAATACATACGCCCCTGAGCGGATATACAAGAGAAGATCAGATAGTCTTTTCGATGAATGCTTCTGGACCCACCATAGTATACTCAAAGGACCTCAAGAGCAGCGACAAGGAAGTCAAGGTGGCAAATGAGAACATACCGATAATGAAGCTTAAGGAGGGACAGACTATAAGGCTTGACGGCAAGGCAGTTATGAGCAATGCGGCAAGGAGCGCAAAGTTCCAGCCTGCGCTGGTTACTTACAAGGCGCTCTCTGATACAGACTTTGAGTTTTATATAGAGAGTTTCGGGCAGATACCACCCCATGAGGTGCTAAGAAAGGCGTTAAGTATAATAACAGATGACATAAAAGAAGTATACAAAGAGGTAAAGAAACATTAACGCGGGGGTGGCAGAGCATGGTCAAATGCGCTGGCTTGAGGGGTCAGTAGTTTAGCACTTGCGTGAGTTCAAATCTCACCCCCCGCATATGGAAAGGTTTTGCAATGGCAGGAACAAAGAGAATAGAAAACAGGGACAAGGCAGAATGGATAAGCGCAGCCTCTGGCGCGGGGAGGGCAAGCAAGACTGCAAAGAGGATTGCAGAGCTAGCATCTAGGCCGAAGAGGCAGATGGTAGCCGTAAACCTGGATAAGATAGACATGCTTGCCGAAGACGGCTCAGATATAGTAGTCCCTGGGAAGGTGCTTGGCGTTGGTAGTATAAGCAAGAAGTTCAGAATTTCTGCGATAAGCTACTCTGCTTCCGCGGAGGAGAAGCTTAAGCGCGGCGGATGCGAGATAGTCGACATCGGGCAAATGCTTAAAAAGGACAAGATAAAAGTTATTATGTGATTTTTGTGCAGGAATACAATATAGATTGCAGAGGTTATGTTCTTGGCAGGCTATCGACAAAGGTAGCGAAGCTGCTTCTGCAGGGCAATAAGGTAAACCTATTCAATGCGGAGGAGCTCGTCATAAGCGGCCACTTGAAGAGCATATATGGCAAATACAAGCACCACATAGAGCTCCAGGATAAGGCAAACCCTGAACATTCACCCTATTGGTCCAGGAGACCTGACTTTTTTGTAAAGAGAATAGTGCGCGGCATGCTGCCTTACAAGAAGGCAACAGGGAAAGCGGCATATGGCAGGCTGAGAGTCTATATAGGCGTACCTGAGAATTTCAAGGACATTAAATACAGCGAGATAGAGGCGAAGAAGGAGGACAGCGTCTTTGAGACATGCGTAAGCATAAAAGAGCTTTCCGGAAAGCTTGGATATAAGATTTGATGATTTCAATGGCAGAGGAAAAAACAGATAGCCTTAACAAGGAACTTAATGAATTCTCGCAGGTGAAGGAGAGCCCGAAGCAGAAGCAGGAGGCGCCGAAGAAGGCTGCGAGGCATAAGAAGAAGCCTGCAGCAAAGGTCAGGGAGAGCGTTATAGTTGTTAGGGGCAAGAGGAAGAGGGCCATAGCCAGGGCCAGCATAGTCTCGGGCAGTGGCATGATCAGGGTAAACAGGGTAAATGCAGATTTAATCAAGCCAAGCGATCTTAGGAATATCATACTTGAGCCCCTTCTCGTAAGCGAGAAGGCTTCCGAGCTTGCTGCAAGATCCGATATAGAGATATTTGTCAAGGGAGGAGGGAGCAGCGGACAGGCGCAGGCTGCACGCAGCGCCCTGGCAAAGGCCATTGTGGCTGCGGCTGGAGATGAATCCCTAAGGAAGAAGTACATGGATTATGACAGGGCACTTCTTGTTGATGATTATAGGAGGGTGGAACCGAAGAAATTCAAGGGCCCTAAGGCAAGGGCGAGGTTCCAGAAGTCCTATAGGTGATTTCCTATGATGATACCAGTAAGGTGCTTTTCTTGCGGGCAGGTAGTAGCTGACAGATGGGAGGAATTCGACATGAGGGTTAACAAGAATAAGGAAGACCCTGAGAAGGTGCTTGGAGAACTGAAGGTAAATAGGTATTGCTGCAGGCGCATGCTGATAAGCCATGTTGACCTCATTGATGAGGTTATAAATTTCAGCATGAAGTAAAGACGGGGTGCGATAAGGATAAAAAGCATTTAGTATCAATATATTGCTGCGGACGGGGTCGTCTGCTAGTCTGGTTAGGCTCTGTGCTTAGGGAGCACATGACC
>JAKBQS010000041.1 GCA_021835105.1 Microcaldota archaeon | reverse complement strand
AAGCTTCCGACGCAGTGAGGTTTCAATGGTCACGGGATTCAATAAACCCGGATTCGTTTGCGGAAGAACCACACACTGGGATATTATCGACAATGCACCTTACCACGGCAGATTTTACATCAATGGACAATAAGTGGTTCAGGAGCAAAGCCGCTGACATTGCACACGAATCGTCCGACATTGAGATAGTAAGAAGATATGTCAGAAGGCACGAGGTAAAGGAAGTAGACCTTTCCCCGCGCGGCGCAGAGATGATTAAAAAAGCATCCGAAATAGAAGCAAGCACGTTCGAAGATCTGCTCCTGGCCTGCGGAATAGGGAGGAAGACGATGAGATCCCTAGCATTCATAGGCAGCCTGATATACGATAAGCAGATATCATTCAGGGACCCTGTTGCATACTCTTACAATCTGGGCGGAAAGGATGGCACCCCATTTCCGATAGATACAAGTGTATATGATTCGGTAATAAAGGCAATGGAGGGGATAGTCGAAGAAGCGCGAATCGAAAAATTCGAGAAGTACAAAATACTAAAACGCCTCAATTCGAAGCTATCATCGGCTAAATACTGAATTTCCCCATTCCTATGCCGATATAATGGTGTGCTACTGCTACATTGAGTAGGGTGGCTGGCAGCTCCTTGCGTTATCAATTGCATATGCTGCTAACACGTGCGCTGTTGGCTCCTTCACAGCCGTATAAACTCCAGAGCCCACTACGCGTCTGTCTATGTGCTCTTCCTAATCCCTACAGACTGCCAACTACATTGCCATTATCAATTATTTCTTTGCGTTTTTTCTATCTCTTCCCCTGGCTCTTCTGCGGTAGATGCTTACGATTATTATTAAGACTACTATTATGGCTATCGCATATGTCTCATATGCACTTACAGCGGAGCTTGTCTCACCAACAGCAACGAAGTAATTGTCCGAGCCTGTAAACTGCTGGTTGACAGATCCACTTGGCTGCTTCCATTGTTCATAGAGGGTTACCGGATAGTTTCCTGGCACACCTGCAGTATCTATGCTTACAAAGAAGGTAACATTTGTCGACGCACCGGGCTCAAGCTCATTTACGTATGCGGAGCTTGCTATCGGTGTTATCGGGTAAGGCGTCTCAAGATTCAGCTGCAACTCCTCAGCAGGGCTTGTACCTGTATTGGTTATCCTGAAGTTTACAGGAACGTCCGTCATGCCTATACCAGGGCTTTGGCCTTCAGAATCTATTGCAAACTGCGCAGAGGGTGCAACTGAGATATTTATCCTCTGCGTGTTAGAGAAGCGCCTGTTTAGCCTTGCAGAGTAATAGGTCGTGTTTACAATAAGATATGCGTTATTCGTGCCATTTGCCGATATCAGTATGGGCTCAACCTGTTCAGAGCCTCTTGTAAGGTTTGATATAAAGAACGATCTTACAGAGCTTAGTATGGAAAGGCCTCTAGATCCGCTGACCGTTACGCTTACATTCCTTGCCGTACCATAACCTGCGTTCTGGATTGAGAGGCTTAGACTCTGGTTGTACCCTGTATATAACGTGGATGGTTGCGGATTTGACGCCTGCACGGTTATTGAAGGATTTCCATTTACGTAGAAGCTTACCGGCATTGAAGACGACGCTACCTCCGTTTCCTGCGTAGTGTAAAGCATATACGTGGCAGTAAATGTAATCGTGTATGTTCCAGAAGGTGTTGTGTTTGGTATCTCTATGGTATAATTGTAATACTTTGGATTTAGCCCAGGGTTTAGCATTCCTATGGTATTACTGTCCAACGGGGAGACATTTAGAAGAGGATAACTTCCTGTTGGCTGCAAGGTTGTCCCGTAAAGCCAGTAATTGTATGTATTGTATAGCTGGAATCTTATCGTAACGTTCCCTCCTGCCATTACCTGATTTGGCAATACAGACACATTCGTCAGCGATACCGAATTAGCATACTGCGCACTGGCTACGCCGCTAACTAAAGCCATGAAGGCCAGAGCCAAAAAGACTGCTTGTATTTTCATTTTTTTACACCTATTGTTAAGAATCATATCTGCTTGCTCGTATCCCTAAATAACATGAATGCCAATGCTGACATTACCAGCGCGAAGAACAGGAGTATTGCCGAAGTCGATATCAGTGTCGGTATAGGGAGGAAGCCCTTTATCATTATGTTCCTCACCGCATTTACTGCATATGTTAACGGATCTAGCTCCACAACAGGAAGCAGGAATTTTGGGAGAAGGGTCACAGGTACGAATGCGCCTCCCAGGAATGATAATGGCAGCGCGAGTGTCTGGCCTATAAGCGCATATGTCTGCTGATCTCTTGCCCTTGTCGCCAAGGCTATTGCCAAAGCGCCGAAGCCCAAGCCAACTAAAAGAATGATCCATAGTAGTTCTACAAATCCAACAAATCCTGCGGCTATTGTCGCCCCATAGAGCAGTCCTATTATCAATCCGACATACGCGGAGAATACAGACTGGAAAGTGCCGTAAGCTATCTTGCTCAATAGCACTGAGAAGTTGTTTATCGGAGTTGTCAGGAAAGCCTTCAGGTTGCCCAGCTGCCTGTCACCGATCATTGTAAATCCTGCGCTGAATATCGCTCCGAATGAAGCTACCATTACCAGTATTCCGCCTACTACAAAACTTATATAGTTGCTGCTTGCGCCGTATGCATAGTTTGTCACAACGCTTATTGGCGGGTCATTTGATACAGCCGCGCCGAACTCTGCAGCTGCGGTATCTACCTGCGCGCTAAGTACCTCTGCTGATTGCGGCTGCGAATTGTCAAGATACACCTGTATCTGCGAATGCGAACCGTAACTTGCAGAGAAACCGCTTGGTATAACCACAATCCCTGCTACCGAACCATCAGAAAGCATGCTCATCGCTTCCCGCTGATTGGTCTGCGCAGCTATAACCACTCCGCTGCCTGCTTGCAGTGCGTTTATGAATTTGAGAGATGCAGGCCCAGGTGCATAATTTACAACCGCTACAGGAACATTTTTCGGTGAACTGCCGAAGCTTCCAAGAAGCAGTACAAAAAGAAGCGGGAATATGGTGGACCTTACCGTATTCATGGCTATATTCTTCTTGAATATCAGCATCTCACGGTAGAATAATGTATATGCATCGTTGATTATACCCATTCTCATCTACCTTCTGCTAGGAAGCTGCCGTCCCTTGTATTCTCCCGAGGTGTCTCTTGCCTCTGAACCTGTAAGTTTCAGGAAAACATCGTCTATTGTAGGTTCATGCATGCTTACATTGCGCACGTTTATCTTTGCAGCGGACATTGCGGATAACAGCGATTCTATCTTCTTTGTTGCACCGCTTCCTCCTGGTGCTGTTACCCTGCTGTTAAGTATGGTAGGCTCCAGCCCCACCTTCCTGAATATACCCGCCACTTTTTGAAGATCATCCTTGTCTGCGGTTATCTCTATTACGTTTGTAAGGCCCATGTTCTTCCTAAGCTCGTCTGGCGTTCCGAGCGCTATCAGCTTTCCATGGTCTATTATCCCTATCCTGTCGCAGAGCTGATCCGCCTCCTCAAGGTACTGGGTTGTCATGAGAACTGTTACTCCCTGCTTCTTGTTTATGTCCCGTAGCAGGCTCCATATCTGCGCCCTGTTCTGCACGTCAAGCCCTGTCGTGGGTTCGTCAAGCAGTATTATCTCAGGAGTGTGCATAAGCGATTTCGCCACCTCTAGCCTCCTCTTCATTCCTCCAGAGAATGTCCCTGCATATGCCTTCCTGAATTGGACAAGGTCGGAGAGCTCCAGGGCAAATTCTATTCTCTCCTGCAACTCCGATCCGGGTATATGGTATAGCTTTCCGAATATCATAAGGTTCTGCTCTGCTGTCAGTTCCGGCTCAACCACGGTCTCCTGTGTCACTACTCCTATATGCGTCCTTGCCTGCACAGGGTCCCCACTCATATCCACCCCATTTATCAAAATCCTACCAGACGTGGGCTGCAGCAGCCCGAGAAGCATGCTTATGGTGGTGCTCTTTCCGGCTCCATTAGGCCCCAAGAGCCCAAATATCTCCCCTTTTTTAATCTTCAGGTTCACGCCACTGACTGCAGTGAAGTCTCCGAATTTCTTGACTACGTTTTCTATACTCACCGCATACTCTTCAGCCATCAGCTACCACCAATTAAATCCGCCTGATGCCTTTGCCACGCTCGAAAGCTTTACTACTGCATTATCATGCACGCTCAAGAAACTACCTCATAAAGCTCTTTTATGAAAGAAAGCATCATCTTCATCTTCCTGTCAACAGCTTCGCGGCCCTTCGGGGTTATTACATAATACTTTCTGTTCTCCCTCTTCCCGGAAGAAGCCTTCTGCGATATATAGCCTCCTCTCTCAAGCGAAGAAAGATTGTTATATACCATGTTCTTTATCTCCTCCTTCTCGTTTTTGAAATGTGCTGCCAGTCTTTTGTTGCTATACATAGATTTGAATATCTCGTAAGGGTACGCGTCCCCATTCATTATCCTTTCCAGGATCATGAACCTGAGGGCAAGGCTTACTATCCTCCTGCGCATCTTCAAGTCCATAAACTCGCAATCAGTCTTCTTCGCAACTATCTTAAGGTTTTTACGAGATTGCATAACAATGCGACCATGTAGTTTCAGACTAAAGCAAATGAGGTCTGAATAAGGTTTAAAGTTAAACTACTATCTCATGCAAGTATTATAAGCCTTGCCTCACAAGGACGTCTTCACAGCGCAATTAGTAAAACATATAATGCTTTTTTACAAAAGGCATATGGTAGCATGGCAACAAAAATAGAAACCGGAAAGATCATAGGCGGTTTGTCCTACAACGATGTCCTTCTTCTCCCTCTCAAGTCAAAAGTTGCATCTAGAAAAGATGCAGATACGAGAACTTACCTAACCAGGAAGGTAAAGCTTAACATACCCATAATCACTGCAAACATGGATTCTGTCACCGAGTCGCATATGGCCATAGCCATAGCCAGATTGGGCGGGATAGGCATAATACACCGCTTCATGCACATAGAGAGGCAGAAGGAAGAGGTTGCAAAAGCGAAGAGGGCAGAGGGGTATCTCATAGAAAACCCATATACCATAAAGCCTGAAAGCACTATAAATGAGGCCCGCGAACTTGTGGAGAAGAATGGGGTAAGCGGGCTCATAGTTGCAGGCAACGGTGGGAAGTTGCTTGGTATACTCTCAGGGAGGGATATGAAGTTTGCAGCAGGCAACGAACGCGTAAGGGATCTCATGACCCCCCGCAAAAGGCTGGTAACAGGGAATAAAGGCATATCGATAGACAAAGCGGCGGAGCTTCTCGCAAGGCACAAGGTGGAGAAGCTGCCAATAGTGGACTCAATGGACAGGCTTGTAGGTCTTGTAACCGCGAAGGATGCAGAGAGGGTCCTGAAGCACGACATAGCCGCGAAGGATGGCAAGGGGCGTTTACTTGTCGGCGCAGCAATAGGCATAAAAGGCGATTACATGGAGCGTGCAGAAGCGCTTCTTGAAGCAGAGGCGGACGTGCTTGTTCTTGACGTCGCACACGGACACTCTGAAAGCGTAATCTCATCGGCAAAATCTATAAAAAGGGAATTCCCCTCGGTCCAGTTGGTCATAGGCAATGTTGCAACTCCGGAGGGAACCAGGGATCTTATAGCTGCAGGCGCAGATGCTGTAAAGGTGGGCATAGGCCCCGGAGCTGCGTGCAGCACAAGGCTGGTGACAGGCGCCGGCGTTCCGCAGCTTACGGCTGTGATGTGGTGCGCCGAGGCGGCACGTGAAGAAGGCATTCCTGTAATAGCGGACGGTGGCATACGCAATCCAGGGGATGTTACAAAAGCAATAGTCGGAGGCGCCTCCACAGTGATGATAGGCAGCCTGTTTGCGGGCACCGACGAGAGCCCTGGCTACTTCATACAGCGCAAAGGGATAAAGTACAAGGCTTACAGGGGCATGGCTTCGCTTGGTGCTAACATATCCCGCAAGCAGCTTGATAACATGGATATTAATCCAGAGGACATATCCCAGATAGTTCCGGAAGGGGTTGAATCATCAGTGCCGCATATAGGGTCGGTAAAGGATGTAGTCACACAGCTTGTAGGCGGATTAAGATCCGGGATGAGTTACTGCGGCGCATCAAATCTGCAGGAGCTCTACAAAAACGGAAGGTTTATACAGCTCACTCCTTTAGGTGCAGCGGAGAGCTACGAGAAACTGCAATAAGGCTGCTACCTGCCCTCCAGCCCAAGCCTCTTGAATTCCTTCCTGTAGAAAGGAAGCACGCTCGAGACTGAAAAGGCTTCAATGTTGGCAGGTCTCAGCCTGGCGTTGCCCTTACCTTTAATTACCTCAAGGAGGCGTTCGTGCAAATTCTCTGTCTTATCAACGATGCATAGCCTGCGCACCTCTGGCGGTATTGGTGAATAATCTGGTATTATCACAGGGGTGCCAAGAGCCACGCTTTCTATAGAAACTATGCTCAGGCCCTCCCTCTCGGATGTGTTCATGAATGCTGATGCTTCGGACATCTTCCTGTAGAGCAGGGCCTTATCACCGAAAGGCTTAATTACTTTAATCGCCTTGCCCAGCTTCATCTCTTCAATCATGCCCAATATCTTATCCCTCTCAGGACCTGTGCCTACTATCTCTCCCCTGATACTTCTGTCTTTCTCATAGGCCTTTGCGAATACCCTGACCCATATATCAAGCCTCTTCTCCTTCACCAGCCTCCCAGCGAATATTACAAGCTTTTCCTTCTCTGAATGCCGGACAGAGTTTATCTCATCCATATCTACAATCGGTATAAATGTCCTTATCCTTGAGCTATCTATGCCTATCTTCTTCATCTCGTTCTTTGTAGTGGAAGATATTGCAATGTAAAGATCCGCACCTTTAATCAGAAACCGAGAATATACGTATGCAAGAAATCCGGAATTTGAATTAAGATATTTCATCCAGTATCCAGGTTCCCACACCTCAGCAACCTCTATCACAAGCTTGCAGTTGTACAGCCTGCAATAAAGCTTTACAAGCGGCAAATGCAGTATGGGGAAATGGTTGGCTATTATTACGTCGAATCTCATGGTGAATAACCTGACCATTGACAATGAGAACAGGAGAGCTTCCCTTATCGATCGCCTTCCATGCCTGTATACCTTGCTGTCGTTTACCTTATGGAAGGCATGGTACCGTATTCCATCCTTTTCAAATTCCTTCTCCATGCCTGGCCATTGCATTGTAAAAAAGTGCACTTCGTTCTCCTTCGCGAGCTCCTTCGCTTCATTGTAGTTGCCCATCTCTATCCCGCCAACATGCCATGGATAAGGAACATCGTAAACGAAAGCTATCTTCATTTTATCACAGGGCAAGCTTAGATACAGCAACGGAGAAAAGAAGGACGATAACAGTCAGCGCATTGTAAAGTGCAAATTTTCTCCAGACCTTCTTGTCGTTCTTAACATCAACCTTAAGATGCTCCAGCATAAGGACGGCTGCAGCCAAAAACGAGCCTCCAAGGATTATCAAGGAACCGCTAAGGTATCCAAAAAGAATTATAAGAAGGCCCCCCATGGAATGAAAAAGAAGCGAGTAGCTGAGCGTCTTTTCTGCGCCATACCTGGAAGGGTATGTCTTGAGATTGTTCTTCCTGTCAAAATCCACGTGTATTATCGTAAAGAGCATGTCGCCTCCTCCACCGACAAATACTATTGCTGCCCACAAAACATAGAGCGCTGCGAACGGTGGGAATGCACCAGCTGCCCCGATATAACCGGCTATTACGGATCCGCCTTCTATAAAACCTACTACAAAGTGCCTGTTCTTAGTATGCCTCTTAGATACCGGGTCAATCACGAAGAGTGCAAGAACCAAGGGCGAAAGAGCCAAGGCAAGAGGATTCAGAATATAAGCGCAGAAAATGAATAGCGCAGAGAACGCAAAAGCCACAAGAAGAAGATATCTCTTAGGTATCTTCAGGCTTGCCATGCCCCTCTTTTTTCTGTTCTTGACATCCAGATCCCTTCCTATGTATCTGTTGATCAGCAAACCTGCCGGCCTCGCCGTGAGGAATGCGGCTGTAATGAAGAAAACCTTGTAAAGGTCAAGCCCGTATGCGAAAAGCATTCCTAT
>JAKBQS010000040.1 GCA_021835105.1 Microcaldota archaeon | reverse complement strand
GCGAACTTCAACAAGGTTGTCACAACATCAACCACAACAATATCGACAATAATTACAGGGTCACCGACAAATCCAATATCCAATCCTGTCTCAAACCCTGTCTCCAATCCTGTTTCTAATGCAGTTTCCAATGCCGCTTCCAATGCAGCATCAGGTCCTGCTACGAGTACGCCTACAAGCAGCGCAAGCAAATCTACAAGCAGCGCAAGCAAGTCGACAAACGGTGCAAGCAAGTCAACAGGCAGTCCTACGACGAACTATAACCCTCCAAGATGCTACTATTCAAACACCCCCGCAACAGTTACCATGGATGCAAATGGCTTCTGTGTTGTGAACGGAGTCAATTATGATAGCGGATCTACAGGCTACTACGTGTTTGAGGCAGACGCGTGCAACAGCAATGGCGACTGCGGAACAAGCAACTGCGGAGGGCAGAACAGCCAGGGATGGCAGTACCCAATACAGTGCATAGCGCCTAATACAAATGATGGCGACGGCACAGAAGCAATATACGTGTATCCGAACGGGGATGTGAATGTATAAGAAGCGTCAGGCAGCGATAGTGGCAGCGCTCATAATCATTATAATCGCCTTATCATTCCTACTCCTGCCTGCAAGGCAACCTCAAGCTGAAAATACCACAACAAACAAGATAACAACAACGCAAGCAATCACGCAGAACAAGTCTTCAGCTTCAGGTGCGTTAAGCAGCATAAATATTGCGAGCAACAATTACTCGATAAATTCATCTTACTCAATTACGATAATGCATAATCTCCCTAGCTACGCTCCTTACCCATATATATACAAAAACACTACTGCATATCGAATATCATATTCAAGAATCGGAAACTACTCTGTTATTGAGCTCTTCCACTCTGCGCTCCAGCCGCAAAACACTACGCTATTTGCGATAAATTCTTCAAGATACATGTGTGTCATGGAATTCAATGCGACATCTCCAGTGTGCTACTCGCAGATAGGGACCGATGGAGCTAACATAACCACCGTATGGAATAATTCTCTGGACCTACTAACACTTGATGGGCTGAACATAACTGTGCCTTATTACGCACCTAATGCTACTGCTCCATCGGGATACTTCACAATATCTGATTCAGTAGGATCAAGCGGAGCAGTTAGTGCGCCTAACCTGCCTATATTCAATTTTTCCAGTCCTAATACGGTAAATTCATCCCATCTAGGCAATGAATGCATGCTTATTGAATCTAATTTCAGTATAGGTAAAAAAGCATCAGGAAGAATCGAAGCATGCATATCAAAACAATATAATATTCCTCTAACATATGCAATAAACATTACGCTGAACGCATCAGAAGCGACTCCTTACTGGCTCTCAGGCCCAGGATTTGCCGGATTTGTCATTGCCAATGGCATAAATATTTCGTACAACGTAACGGGCATATCAGAAATAAGTGATACCAACCAGAGCGCAATACTTCCTTCTTACATGCGCAGCTATCTCTCCTCAAATGACTTTATAGTTGCGCAGCCGAGAGGCAGCTAAATGTGAAGGTGTGCTAGATGAAACACAGGCGAAAAAGCAAACCCAAAAAAAGGTCTGGAGGCAGGGTAAAAAGTGCACACTGGAAAGATGTCAGGATTGCGGCAATAGCTGTGGTTCTTCTCATACTAATCGCACTTCCGCTTATATTCTACAACTCTACAAACACACGCCAAAATAGCCATACAAATCCTTCGCATAATAGCACCTACCAATTTAATTATACCTCATATCCAATGGTGCTCAACATAACCATTAATGAAACCAACGGCGAGATACCCGGAAAATACGGATACTGGGCACTGCAGAATTACACGAGGCACGTAAGGGCATGGAAATCATCCAACCTGACTTATATAATAGCGGTTAACATGACGGGCACATGGACGACTTTCAAAGGTGCACTGAGTCCTTATAAGGGCTTAACAGAGCCAGCAAACGGGACAGGAACATTCTATGTGAACTACATATCAACAGTAATAGGGAATCTGAATAGCTCCAGAGACCTAAACGGCTATATAGGAAGCTTTAATCTAAATGGCACGGAAAATGATATTACAGAAGGAAACTACAGCAAGCAGAATTGGCCAAAAGAAAATACTTTTAGCTGGCAAGACTACTACTTCGGAAACAATTCCACGCTCGCGACGCCAAGAAATTACACATCAGTATACATATACAAAAATGAGACGTACTATATCCACTTCTACGTAAATTCTACCGGATCTCTGCAGCCTGTAAGTACATATGGGGATATTCTTACATAACGTACACGCTGCCAGTACACTTGCTTAAGATTGCATCACTATGTGCAGTACAGAAGAATGGTAATATTTGCCGCAATACCTCTACAACAAAAAAAGCATATAAACATGAATGGGTATATTTGGAATATGGGACTTCAGGTAGCATTGAAATCGGCAGTTATTGCCGATGCAAATCGCCGAGAGGTAATATTATCCAGTAAAACCTATACTCACGTGTCTTCAGTTTGCCGCGTCGCGGTGAAAAATCAAAACAAAACTGAAAAACCTCAAACGGTGCAGAATAATCATTGGCTTGCTGCTATGTATGGGAAAGGCAGCACTGATAAGCGTGTGGGGATAAGTGATTAAGTGGCAACAGCAAAGAATCCTGCAGGCAGGCAAAGCGCATACTCAAAAATATCACAGAAGAGCCTGAGAGAGAAGTCAAAGAAGATAGCATTGGATTCTATCATAAAGTCTCTTGCGCTCTCAATATCGATAGTTATACTTGCTTATCCTGGCATAGGGCTTATCTCCCTGCACTCTGTAAACCTGTCGCTTCATTCGATCTTCACCCCATCATTCCTTTTCGACCTGCTTGTAGTGCTTATCATATCGGTAATATACGACTACGCGGTTGAATATTCTGGACCTCACTTCGGGGATTATCTTGGGGTACTAATAGCAACCATAATCCTGAATTCTGCAAACGTTCCCAAGTCATTTGACCTTGCGTATGCAGTAGTCCTATTCATCCTGCTATTCCTTCCCCTAGCCATATCCATGTTCCTAGGCAATCTGGCGATGGAAAACAGGACTTCAAGGAAAATTATCAGATTCTGCGTTGGAATAGCAATTGTCGCAGTGCTGCTTATTGAGATATCCTATCTATACGAATTTTTTGCAGGCTATGGGAATTATACAAATGTGGTGAGCCAGATACTCCCAAATTCCACACTTGTAACAAGCTCCGTATATCCGGGATTCAATCAGAGCCTTAACTCATCTACAACATACGTAAATACGACTCAGAACAGCACGACAACGGCGAATTCCCTAGTGCAATATGCATTAAGCCTGATAAACAGCGATAGAAACAAGTACGGACTTGGGAACGTGACGCTCTCCACCGAACCTTCCGCACAACAGCATGCAGATAGCATGCTTGAGTATGGTTACTTTAGCCACTGGGATATATACGGCATGAAGCCATACATGAGATACACCCTCTTGGGAGGCACGGAAGGCGTTGAGGAGAACATAGCTTATCAGGAGTCATCGATAGAGAAGTGCCTAGGCCCAATCTGCAAGACCTACGGTGACATAAACGTAAAGCAGGCACTTTATGATATGGAATACAACATGATGTACAACGACTCCAAATGCTGCAACAATGGCCACAGGGACAACATACTAGATCCATTCCATACGCAGGTAAGCATAGGCATAGCCTACAATTCTTCTACCGTCTATTTTGTCGAGGATTTCATAAATGACTATATAGCTTGGAATGCAGGAATGCCAGGAGTCTCTAATGGGAACGTTTATCTGTATGGCAACATAACAAACGGCTACTCGCTTTCCAGCATTGAGATAACATACGATTCTCCAGTAAGAAACATGAGCGTATCCGAACTTGACAATACAAGCTCGTACAGCTATGGAACTCCGATAGCCGGGGTGGTGAGCAGCAACAGCTACTACTATCCGAATCTCACGACAATAGTTGCAAACCAGTACTACACCAGAGGCCAGCAGTTCAGGGTCTCGTTCAGCCTCTCAAAAGCCATAAGCCAGTACGGCGCAGGGGAGTACACTACGCTTATCTGGCTGAAAGCAGAGAACGGAACTGATTTTATAGGATCCAGTTATACTGCATTCATAAACTCCAGCGGCAATGCGTATATTCCAAAAAATGTCTAATGGTTATAATTTCACATTACAAATAAGGTATTAAAATGGCAGAAAAACGCAGCAAAATGGATAACGGCACGATTGCAATAAAGTTTGATGGAAAGGAAATCTGGTGGCTTGATCAAAGAAAGCTGCCTGCTAGAGAAATATGGGTAAAGAGTTCGGACATTAACCGCATCTGTATGGCAATAAAAGGCCTGGAAGTGCGTGGTGCGCCACAAATAGGCGTGGTAGCTGCGCTTACACTTGGGCTGGTTGCCTCAAAGCAGGGCTCCACATCAAGAGAAAAGCATATGGTTGTAATGGAAGCAGCAGAGAAACTCAGAAAGACCAGACCAACAGCAATAAACCTCTTCTGGGCCCTTGATAGAATGCTGAAGAAATCCTCGGATCTGGTAAAGGCCAGTGCAAGCAGCACAGAATATGCGATTCAGATGAAAGAAGAGGCAAAGCGCATAATGGAGAGCGATATAGACTCAAACAGGATGATAGGAAAGTATGGATCTGCATTGTTCAAAAATGGGGATGTAATAATGTCCCACTGCAATGCCGGATCACTGGCAACAGCCGGTTTCGGGACATCGATAGGGTGCATAAGATATGCGTTTTTCAGCGGCAAGAAGATTTCAGTGGTGCAGACACATACTGCACCTCTTTATCAAGGTGCACGCCTGTCCGCGTGGGAATTCCTAAACGACGGAATACCGGTAAAGCTCATAGCCGATAGTGCGGTCTCATATGCCATGAAACATGAAGGTGTCACGAAAGTAATCGTTGGGGCAGACAGGATATTATCCGATGGAACGGTGTTCAACAAAATCGGCACATATAACATAGCAATAGCTGCAAGATACCACAATATACCATTCTATGTGGCTGCGCCTATATCTACGATTGACCGATTGCATTCTTACGATGACTTCAGGGACGGTTCTGTAATAGAAAAGAGGTCCCCAGAAGAGGTGAAAACCCTGCTTGGAAAGTTGCACATTGCGCCTGACAGGGTGAGCGCATCAAATCCTGCATTTGATATGACGCCTCCGAAACTTGTATCTGCAATAATAACGGATATTGGGATAATCAAGCCGCCATATAACAGAACAATAGGCGCTCTTTTGCGAAAGCAGAACCTTAATGGTAAATAGGATGAACAGAAGAGATAACATGCTATCATTGCGTAAGAGCATAATCCGCTCTACCGAATTGCTGTATGCGGCAGGGCTGAATACCACGTATTCGGGAAACGTAAGCATACGCGCTGGAGATTCCGCCATGCTCATAACTCCAGGAAGCATGGACAAGACATCCCTATCGCCTAAAGACATTTCCCTGTTCGACTTTAGAACTGACACTCTTGTCTCAGGCCCAAAACAATCTTCAGAATATAAAATGCACTCCTCAACCTACTCTGCGACAAACACAAAATCCGTAGTACACGCGCATCCGCCATATTCTGTGGCAGTATACGACTCTCTGGGCAGAAAAGCATACTCTGGAATTGGCGATAAGGAAGCAGCATATTATATAGGCAAGCTTGGCTTTGTGGGAAGATACAATCCAGGGAGCGAAAGGCTTGCTAGCGCAGTAAGCAGCGAGTTCAGGAATGGTGCTTGCACAGTAATAATGCAGGGTCACGGAACAGTTGCAGTGGGGCGTGAAATTGCCGAGGCGCGCGGCAGGGTGGAGTATCTGGAGTACATATCAAAAAGGATTTATATCCGCCAGATGCTAATGTAAGCATCTATAAGGTAAATCGCATGGAAGCAGAGATAGGGATAATAGGTGGCTCAGGATTTTATAGCATGCTTAGCAACCCGGAATATCGAAGCGTAGAATCAAAGTACGGGCCCGCGAGCGACAGCATATCGCTCGGCATCATATCTGGCAGAAAGGTGGCTTTTATACCGCGGCACGGATCCAAGCATACAATAGCCCCAAGCCATGTTCCGTACCTTGCCAACATAGACTCGCTTAAAAAGCTAGGCGTAACACGCATAATAGCAACAAATGCTGTCGGTTCCCTAAAGAAGGAGTACAAACCAGGAGACATTGTCTTCTTTGACCAGTTTGTTAACATGACTACAGGGAGGCGTGATACATTTTTCGATGCGCATGGAAAGTTTGTGCACGTAAGCATGGCAGATCCTTATTGCAAGTATATGAGAGAAGTTGCCTTCGGTGCTGCAGAGAGGCTCGGATTTGAATACCATAAGGCTGGCGCTGTTGTTGTGATAGACGGCCCAAGATTCTCTACCAGAGCAGAATCAAGATTTTTCAGCAGGCAGGGTTTCGAGACAATAAACATGACTCAGTACCCAGAGGCTTCTCTAGCGCGAGAGGCAGAGCTTTGCTACCTTGGTATAGGCATAGTTACTGACTACGATGCCGGGCTTGAAGGTATGCCTGAGATAAAACCTGTCCAGGCAAGCGAGGTAACACGCGTATTTGCTACAAAAGTGGAGGATGTGAAGCGGCTTGTAGCCGAGATAATAAAAGACACGGGAAAAGAAAGGAATTGCGAATGCAAGGATGCGCTAAACGGAGCAATCTAAAACGGTAAAATTTGGCCTATCTCCTGCGCTTATTGCTCAAGAAAACAAAAGAGGATACTGCAATAACCTCGCTGAAGATTACCAAGAGCGAAAATGCAAATGATATTGCAAATGCCGAGTAGTGGTTTAGCCCAAAGCCGAAGAGGTATGCCCAACCGGGAGTTCCACTTGCAATCGTAAACGGAAGATTGAATGCCGCATCCATGAACATGAAAAACGATGCAGCTGCCGCTGCGTCGAACATAAATATGCTGTAAATCCTGCCTTTGGTTGAGGCAAAGTACATAACAGCGCTAAAGGCAAGGTAGAGGAGCAGCCCGTACCAGTGCGGAGCACCAGTGGCCCTAAGGCTAATATCAAATGCAAGCAGGTAAAATCCAGATACTAATATAACTGCAAGGCTTATACCTATCAATCGCCTGCTTCCAATCCTCTGCAGCAATAACGCGACTGCAGGTCCCGCTATAAAGACGCAAAACCCAATAGTAAGGTATATGGGTGAGTAATTAACTCCCGAATAAAAAAACTGGAAAGTAGCTATTATAGCTGCGAATGCAAACAGCCATATTAGATAACTAGTTATTCTTTCAGACAAAACCACACCATGTACGCTATTCAAATGCACTGGATACAAATGCGTGCAGACCAGCCATTTTAGATTACTGACAGCAATATATAAGTTTGTTTACACGATAAACTTATCATAAAATACAAAAGCGTGCATAAATGCTGGATTTCTCAGAAATAGATAGAAAATGGCAGAGATTGTGGACTGATGCTCGGATCTTCGAGAGCGATCCTGATTCCTCAAAAAAGGCTTACATGGTAACCGCGGCATTTCCATATGTCAATGCACCGCAGCACATAGGCCACCTAAGGTCTTACGGGACGGCCGATGTACTTGCCAGATACAAGCGTATGCGCGGCTACAACGTTCTGTACCCAATGGCATTCCATGCCACCGGAACCCCTATACTTGCTTTCGCAAAAAGGATAAGGAATGGAGACAAAACTCTCAGGGACGAGCTCAAGCTATTCCATGTTCCTGACGAGGAAATAGATAAGATGACTGATCCTCTATACATAGCGGGATACTTTGCACACGAGATAGAGGAAGGGATGCATCTTGCCGGATACAGCATAGATTGGAGGCGGAAATTTATATCTATAGACAAATTCTTCAGCAGATTTGTAGAGTGGCAGTTCGGCATCCTGAATTCAAAGGGATTCCTTACCAGGGGAAGGCATCCTGTTGGGTGGTGCCCCAATGAAAATAATGCAGTTGGCATGCACGATACAAAGCATGATGTGGAGCCTGAGATAGAGGAAGAGGTAGCAATAAAGTTCGAGGTAGAGGGCGAGCCAGGAAGGTTCCTCCTATGCACAACCTTCAGACCGGAAACGATATATGGTGTTACCAACGTATTTGTCGGGGAGAAAATCACTTATGCA
>JAKBQS010000039.1 GCA_021835105.1 Microcaldota archaeon | reverse complement strand
CTTGATTCCCTGGATCACTCATCAGGAACTGTGAATTTCGGCTCCAAGGTACTCATTGATGCTACAAGGAAGGGAAAGGAGGAAGGATACTACAGGGACTGGCCTGACGTAATATCAATGAGTGACGAGATAAAGAAAAGGGTTGACAAAAAATGGAATTCCGCGATGCGCTAAGGAGTGTTGAAGAGCTCTTTGTGCTTGAGTTCACAATCTTCAACTTGTCGCTTGTTTACATAGGAATGCTTTTCGCATACGGGCTTGACCTTTACAAGGTTTTCTTCATTACAGCCGCATTCCTCACGGCGAGGCCGGCAGGTTTGCTGATCAACAGGTACATAGGAAGGGACCTGGATGTCAAGAACAGAAAAAAGAGGGGCATGGCAAGCCTGAAGATACCTAAGGGATATCTTCTTCTTGTGGCTTTTGCGTTCTCTGCGCTATTCATTTTCTGCGCTTATATTCTGAATCCTCTTGCCTTGGCTCTTTCGCCCTTGGTTCTTGCGCTCTTCGTGATTGACCCAATATCTAAAAGGCATACTAAGAACAGGCACTTTGTAGTAGGTTTTATAGAGGGCGGATCTGTAATAGCCGGTTATATCGGGGCAGCTGGTGCATTCCCCCCGTTCGCAGCGCTCTATGTCTTGTGGGCGGCAATAGTCTTTGTCGGAGGAGGCGGCGACATGCTCTTTACGATAATACACGTGGATTTTGACAGGAAGAATAACCTCAGGACATACCCATCCAGGTATGGCGCAGAGAAGACGCTCAGCTACTCACTTCTTTTTCATTCTATAGGGGGCCTTCTCATAATCCTTTTCGGATACCTGAGCGGCTCCTTGATAATCCTTGGAGGCTCGTTTCTGGCTGCGGCTGCCCTTATGCTGGAGCATCTTAAGGTTGATGTTAAGAACGACAAGAAGGTCTGGAGAAAATTTGCACTTTACAATGCGCTGACTGTTATCGTCCTTCTTTTCTCCGTTGCTGTATCCAAGCTTGCCATGTGATAAAATGAAGATAGCTTTCGTTTACGATGTTCCCTATCCGTGGCATGTTGGCGGGATAGAGATGGGCAACTACAATGAAGCGAAGGAACTCGCGAAGGAGAACGAAGTGCACTTTTTTACAATGCAATGGCCAGGCATGGAGAAGGAATTTGAAAAGAATGGGATACGGTACCATGCTTTCCATAAGGTAAACGACAGCAAGATATACAGGCACGGAAGGCGATCGATAAGGGAGGCTCTCCTGTTCTCATTGTCAATGGTTAGGTTATTCACTATGAGATTCGACGTAATAATAGCCAACCATTTCCCTATACTGCATTTGCCGCTTGTAAAGCTTTATTGCAGGTTATACAACTGCAAGCTTGTGATAGAGGTTGCGGAGGTGTGGGAATCCGGATACTGGATGAAGTATCTTCATTCAAATTCCGGGTTTCTCGCATACGTATATTCTAGGTTCCTAATTAAAGGTGCGGATCTTTACATTGCAATATCCTCTACCACAAAGAAAGAGATGAGGAAGATAGGCATAGATAGTTCAAGGATAAGGACATTCATACCGATTGTAGACATGAATGAGATAAACTCTGTCAGGCATTCTGGAAAGGAAAGGCTCGTAATGTTCGCTGGAAGGCTGGTGAAGGAGAAGAGGCTTGATATATGGGTTAGAGTATTTGCAAAGGCCTACGAGAAAGACAGCAGCATTAGGGGAGAGATAGTAGGCACAGGTCCTGAGAGGGATGAGATATTGGGCATTATTAAGGAGATGAAGCTGGAAAAGGCGATTAAGGTAATTAAGCCTTTCGATGATAAGGCTCTGCTCTATAGGAAGATGTCCGAAGCCTCGGTATTCATGAATACATCCGAGAGGGAGGGCCTGAGCATAGTCTCGATAGAAAGCGTGGCTCTTGGCACACCTGTTATAATACCGGATTATTCGCCAATACCGCCAGAAGTGCGCAGGCTGTGCATCGTTGATAAGACAGAGAATTTGCATGAGCGCATCCTTGAGGTAATTAAAGGGAAGGGAAAGGCCGGGCTGAGACCTGCCAGCATTGAAGCCTTTTCAGTCTCGAGCGTGCTTCCTTTCTACAGAAAGGAATTCAAGAGGCTTGGGCTGGAGGGCAGGTAGCAGCCTTACTGCAGTTTCTCGTAACTCTCTGCTGCACCTAAAGGAGTGAGCTGTATAAACCTTCCATTTTTGTAGAGCTCCTGCAGATTCGATGCGCCGCAGTAACTCATCCCGGATCTTAATCCACCTACAAGCTGTGTGACTACATCCTTTACCGACCCTATATGCGGCACTGATGATTCAACCCCTTCCGGAACTATCTGGGATATGTCCTCTGGATTTATATCCATGTTATCAAGCTGCTTGCGGGATATGTTAGCTCCAAGCGAGGCCATGCCCCTGTAGGCCTTGTACTTTATCCCTTTGCGCTGTATGAAGTAGCCAGGGCTCTCATCGGTACCCGCAAATAGGCTGCCTATCATCACTGTTGAGGCGCCTCCGACTATTGCTTTTGTAACATCCCCGGGATTGCGTATGCCCCCGTCCGCTATTACAGGAATGCCTTCTTCACGTGCCGCCTCGGCGCACCAGATCACAGCCGTAAGCTGCGGAACGCCTGCACCTGTCACCAGCCTTGTGCTGCACGCCGCTCCAGGGCCTATGCCCACCTTTACGGCATCTGCACCTGCAGCTATAAGATCCCTGGTCCCTTCCGGGGTTGCAACATTGCCTATAACCAACTGGACCGAGGGAAATTCCCTTTTTATAGCTTTTGCCGAGGAGATTACGCTTTCAGAGTGACCGTGTGCGACGTCAAGAACAAGCACGTCCGCTTCTGCTTCAAGAAGCGCGTCTGCACGCTCCATGTAGTCGCCTTTTATGCCTATTGCTGCACCCACGAGTAAACGCCCCTTGCCATCCTTCGCAGCTATGTCGTGCTTCAGGACCCTCTCTGCATCCTTCGCGGTTACAAGACCTACAAGCCTGTCCATTGAGTCCACTATGGGCAGCTTCTCCACCTTGTGACTTGCAAGAAGCTCTGCCGCTTTGTCTATTGATATGCCTTTCTTTCCTGTTACCAGCCTTTTGCGCGGAGTCATGAGATCCCTTACGCGTTCGTTGCCTGCTGCAAACTTCATATCCCTCCCTGATAGTATACCAAGCAGCTTCCCGCCGTTGCCTGCGACTATGAGCCCGCTTACCCCGTTCTTCTCAACAAGTTCGCGGGCTTCGTTTATGGTACTCTCTGGCCTTATGGTGTATGGGTTTTCTATGAGATACCCCTCTGCCCTCTTCGCTTTTGCAACCTCTTCCTTCTGCCTCTCTATGTGCATGAAGCGATGTATTATGCCTATCCCGCCCAATCTGGCTATGGCTATGGCCATATGCGACTCGGTGACAGAATCCATGTTTGCAGTGATTATGGGTATGTTAAGTTTTACCTTCTTGGTTAGGTAAGTTCTTGTATCTGCATCTTTTCTAGATGCAACTTTTGACTTGAGAGGGAGAAGAAGGACATCGTTGTAGGACAAACCGCCTATAATTTTTCCGGTTTCTATTTTTGTTGCCATGCTACCATATGCCTTTTGTAAAAAAGCATTATATGTTTTACTAATTGCGCTGCGGAGACATCAGTGTGAGGCAAAGCTTATAATACTTGCATGAGGATATTAGTTTAACTTTAAACCTTATTCCGACTTTATTTGCTTTAATCTGAAACTACATGGTCGCATTGTTATGCAATCTCATAAAAACCTTAGGATGGTTGCGAAGAAGGCTGATTGCGAATTTATGGACTTGAAGATGCGCAGGAGGATAGTAAGCCTTGCCCTCAGGTTCATGATCCTGGAAAGGATAATGAATGGGGACGCGTACCCTTACGAGATATTCAAATCCATGTATAGCAATAAACGGCTGGCAGCGCATTTCAAAAATGAGAAGGAGGAGATAAAGAACATGGTATATAACAATCTTTCTTCGCTTGAGAGAGGAGGCTATATATCGCAGAAGGCTTCTTCCGGGAAGAGGGAGAACAGAAAGTATTATGTAATAACCACGAAGGGCCGCGAAGCTGTTGACAGGAAGATGAAGATGATGCTTTCTTTTATAAAAGAGCTTTATGAGGTAGTTTCTTGAGCATGCATAATAATTCAGTAGTAAAGCTTACAGGTGTGGTTAAGGCATTATGCAGGTTTAATGGTGGCAGTTGATGGCTGACGAGTATGCAGTGAGTATAGAAAACGTGGTCAAAAAATTTGGAGACTTTACTGCAGTCAATGGCGTGAACCTGAAGATTAAAAAGGGGGAGATATTTGGGCTCTTAGGGCCGAATGGGGCCGGAAAGAGCACTACCATAAGCATGCTTCTCGGGCTGCTGCAGCCCACATCAGGTAGGATTTTGATAAATGGGGTGGATATGAGTGGAGACCCTGTGCGGGCAAGGACGCATATAGGAGTAGTGACACAGGAAACCGTGGTTGAGCCAGAACTGACGGCAGAGCAGAATCTCATGATATTCGGAAAGCTTTATCATATACCGGGATCGGAGTTGCAGGAGAGAATAGAATTTGCCCTGGAGCTCTCTGACCTTGTCCAATTCAGGAAAGCATATGCAGGAACATTCTCTGGAGGAATGAAGAGGAGGCTAGAGGTGGCGAAATCTCTCATGCACACTCCTGAGATAATACTGCTTGACGAACCAACGACGGGGCTTGATGTGCAGAACAGGGCACAGATATGGAACCTGCTGCGAGACATAAACAAGAAGCAGGGAGTAACAGTTCTCATGACAACCCAGTACCTTGAGGAGGCGGATCAGCTCTGCGACAGGATAGGGATAATAGACCATGGAAAGCTGATAGCGCTCGGAACGCCAGATGAGCTTAGGAAGAACATGGGTCTTACAAACGTAATAGAGATAACCGCTGACAAGGACGATCTTCAAAGAGTGGCTGGCATATTCAAGAAGGTGGGGCTGGAGCCTACCATACTTAACAGCAAGGTCACGGCACCTGGAGGAAGCGGTGCGACAAAGAAGATAGAATCGCTGTTATCCGCAATGTCCGCTGCAAAAATAAACGTGCGCAATGTAAGCATGCATGAACCTACAATAGACGATGTTTTCCTGAAACTTACAGGTTCAGAGGCAAGAGATACCTCAGGAGAATACAAGGGACGGCAGCTTCTTAGCAGGAGGTAGATAAGAATGGGCATAATCAACGACGCATATACATTATTCTACCGTGAGATGCTGATATTCAAGAAGAACATAGCCATGAATGCAGTAAGATCCACCATATTCCCGCTTCTTTTCGTACTGCTTCTTGGAAGCTTTGGCAGCTCCCCGAAAAATGTTCCTGTAGCAGTTGTAAATTATGCCCCTGGGCCTTCATCTCTCAAATTCATAAACGCACTGCAAGCCGGCAGCGGGGTGGTTATAGCTGCGCAGACTAATCAGCAGGAAGCGATGAGCATGCTTTCGGACGGTTCAGTAGCAGGTGTTGTAGTTATACCAAGCGGTTTCTCTGCAGGTTACGGCTCGCATTCGCAGATACATGTGTATCTTGACAATTCACAGCCGCAGTCAGCAGCGGTACTCGACGCGCAGGTTGATACCGCAGCTGCAGAGTTCGGCGCGACTGTATCAAATGACCCGCCAATAAGCGTTGTAACAAACTATGCATACGGCGCAAGCAGCAACTATATAAGTTTTGTAGTAGGCGGAATACTGGTAATGGTAGCTTCATTCGGAGCAATATTCAGCGCAGGATTTACAATGATCGGAGACAGGCAGCTGGGCAATCTGAAGGCTTTCCTGACAACGCCGATAAACAACTTCTCAGTGCTATTGAGCAAGATAGCTTACGGCACTTTCCAGTCCGTATTCTCCGCGTATGTCGGATTGATAATAGGGCTGCTCTATGGGGCGACAATAGCTGCAGGATTTGTTGGATTTGTAGAACTCCTGTGGATAATCCTTTTAGTCGGCTTGGGCTTCGGTGCTTTGGCAATAGCCTTGGCGACAAGGGCAAGGGATCAGCAGACGTATGCGCTAATAGGCCAGACACTCGCACTGCCATTGTCATTCTTAGGAGGTGCATTCGTACCTGTGACCCTGCTCCCAAAATTCCTGCTTCCCATCGTGGAGATAGACCCATTAACATACGCAGTAAATGCGGTGAGGGACATAATGATAAAGGGCTTCCTCCCTATACCGACACTGATATCAACCTCGGCAATACTCCTGTTCTTCGCACTGGTAATGTCAGCATTGGCATTTATGTTATTTAGGGATACAAGCAAGCAGATATGATTATTAAAAATAGGTGTAAAAAAATGAAAATACAAGCAGTCTTTTTGGCTCTGGCCTTCATGGCTTTAGTTAGCGGAGTAGCCAGTGCGCAGTATGCTAATTCGGTATCACTGACGAATGTGTCTGTCTTACCGAACCAGGTAATATCCGGAGGGAACGTTACGATAAGATTCCAGTTGTACAATACCTACAATTACTGGCTTTATGGGACAACCTTGCAGCCGACAGGGAGTTATCCGCTTCTGAATGTCTCCCCATTGGACAGTAATACCATAGGGATGCTGAACCCGGGGCTGAATCCAAAGTATTACAATTATACCATAGAGATACCAAACACAACACCGTCTGGAACGTACACGATTACATTTACTGCCACGTATATGCTTTACACTACCCAGGAAACCGAGGTAGCGTCATCTTCAATGCCGGTAAGCTTCTACGTCAATGGGAATCCTGCAATAACCGTGCAGGCGTCAAATCCACAGCCGTCCACGTTGTATACAGGATATAACCAGAGTCTAAGTCTCGCGATTCAGAACACTGGTTATGGCACGGCAAGGAATGTAAGCGTAACGGTCAGCGGCTCTAGAGGCCTTTCCATACTAAGCTCTGTAAGATCGTTCTTTATATCCAACCTTACAAGAGGCTCTGAACAGGTTGAGCCCATACTGATATCGGCAAATGGCACGGATAACGTGTATCTTATTGTAAACACGACGTATTACTCTGCAAGGCTAAACAGGCGCTTCTCTAACACGCAGAGGATAAATATCTCAGTTGCACCTTCTGCGCAGTTTGCAATAGACTCTGAAGGCCAGAGCCCGGGTATAGGCATGACGGACGTTCCTGTAAACTTCAGGATAACGAATACAGGTACAAGCCCTGCTGAGGAGTTGCAGCTGAATCTTGAGACACCTTACCCGATAACGCCGATAGCAAGCTCCGCATACGTAAATGAGCTTGAGCCAGGGGCATCGACAAATGTTACCTTCTTTGTAAGCATAGATACTGCAGGTGTGCCTGGCAACTATCCGGTAACCCTCTATGAACAGTGGAAGCAGCCGAGCGGATCCATCAACCAGCAGTTTACAGGCTCGGACAATTACTTCGTTGCTGTTGGAGAGACAAGCTCCGCTGTAAGTGCATATGAGACATATGCGATAGCCATAATAGTAGTCTTAATAATAATCGTAAGCATCTATCGCAGAAGAGCCAGGGGAAGGGACAGAAAAAACGCAAAGAAATAATTGATAATGGCAATGTAGTTGGCAGTCTGTAGGGATTAGGAAACAGAACACATCATGTCAGCAGCATACGCAGGCATAGGCATGGAGGAAAGTCAGCATTTAGCCGATGATAGCTTCGAGTTGAGACGTTTTAATATTTTGTACTTCTCGAATTTTTCGATTCGCGCTTCTTCGACGATCTCCCCCATTGCCTTTATTACCGAATCGTATACATTTGTGTCTATCGGGAATGGGGTGCCATCCTTCCCGCCCAGATTGTAAGAGTATGCAACAGGGTCCCTAAATGATATCTGCTTATCATATATCAGACTGCCTATGAATGCGAGGGATCTCATTGTCTTCCTCCCTATTCCGCGGGCCATGAGCAGATCTTCGAACGTGCTTGCTTCTATTTCGGATGCTTTTTTAATCATCTCTGCGCCGCGCGGGGAAAGGTCTACTTCCTTTACCTCGTGCCTTCTGACATACCCTCTTACTATCTCAATGTCGGACGATTCGTGTGCAATGTCAGCGGCTTTGCTCCTGAACCACTTATTATCCATTGATGTAAAATCTGCCGTGGTAAGGTGCATTGTCGATAATATCCCAGTGTGTGGTTCTTCCGCAAACGAATCCGGGTTTATTGAATCCCGTGACCATTGAAACCTCACTGCGTCGGAAGCTT
>JAKBQS010000038.1 GCA_021835105.1 Microcaldota archaeon | reverse complement strand
AAGGGTAAATGCATCAATAAAGGTGCTCTTCACGCAGTACTCGCAGCAGGTGGCAAATTCCTACGGTGTGCAAAATGCAGATCAATTAGGCGAATATATCCTATGTGCATCTGCACAATCTGGTTTCAGTTCATTCGAGCAAAGCTTGAACAGGATATACACAGGAAGCTACATATCAAAAAATGAGCTTTCATCGATAGCCAATGACTCAGGGTTAAACAACACGCAGTTGAGTGCGTGCCTGCAGAACGCTTCTACGACAATAAATTTCCAGCATGACCTTGCACAACATTATGGGGTGATAGCCACACCTGAAGTGGTTACTGCATGCAAGTACCTCTCCATACCGCAGACCGCCTCATACTCGGTATGCTACGCCAACCCTTCCGCATGCACATCATAATCGGGAAGTGCAACAAACTGAGAAAATGAGAGTAATAATGCTGGCAGACATGGACTACTTCTTTGCAGCATGCGAAGAAGCGCGAAACAGGCAGCTTGCTGAACTTCCGCTGGTAATAGGCTCCGATGAAAAGATGCAGAACGGCAGGGGCGTGGTAATGACCTGCAACTACAAGGCAAGGGCATTTGGAATACACAGCGGAATGTCTCTCGCCAATGCGTACCGAATTAAACCCGATGCTGTTTTCCTGAAGATGGATTACCCGTACTACGAGCTTGTTTCCGCAGAGGTAATGTCTATACTGCGCGCTTATGCTGAAAAATTTGAGCAGGTTAGCATAGACGAGGCATATCTTGACGTAAGCTCTATAGTAAAAACTGAGGAAAGCGCTGTCACACACGCAAGAGAAATTGCATCTGCCATAAAGGCAAAAACCGGGCTCAATTGCTCAATAGGGATAAGCAGCAACAAGCTTCTCGCAAAGATGGCATGCGAAGAAGCAAAGCCCGCAGGCATAAAGGCGGTATGGGAGAAAGACGCAAAAGGCTTCCTAAAGGACCTTCCAATAGGCAAGCTATACGGTGTAGGCAAGATGACAGAGCAGAAACTGAAAGCAGCAGGATACGACACCATCGGAAAATTCGCCTCGATAAATCCTACATCTGCGGAGAGACTGCTTGGGAGCTACGGGCTTATAACGTTGCAGTATGCAAACGGGATAGATACCGAAGAAGTACGTGAAAGCACAGAGATCAAGTCAATAGGGCGCGAGCGTACATTTGATTCAGACACTTCCGATACGGGGCTAATATCCGAAACCATCCTCAAACTCTCGTCTGAGGTTGCGGCTGAGATAAAGAAACAGGGGCTCTCCTTTTCCACGGTAACCATTAAGTTGAGATATTTTGACTTTTCAGATGCGTTCAGATCAAAGACCATAAGGCGATCATCTTCCGAGGAAGCAATATCCAAGGCTGCCATTGAGATAATGCACCATTCGCTAGACTCATCAAAGAAGTTGAGGAAAGTAGGGGTGAGAGTATCGTCCCTCTCCAAAAATGCCAATAGAAGCCTTTCGCAGTATATCCAATGAAAAGCAAGCGATAACGTAAGGATTTAAACCCTTTTACCGCAACTATATGCCATTGTGTAGCAATGCACCATAAAGCCCAGAGCGCAATGGAATATCTTACCACATATTCGTGGGCCATATTGATTATAGCCGTTGTTCTCGCTGCGCTTTTTGGGCTTGGGGTTCTTAACCCCAACTCTTCAACAGCGTCGCATCCGGAATGTATAGTCCCAAGCGGTTTCTCATGCCTGAACTACTATATGACAAACAATGGCATGCTTTACCTAAAGCTCCTTCAGACTACTGGAAATCCCATAACAATAAATTCTGCAAGCTGCAATTCAAACTCTTCTTCGCTTCAGGCATCATTCCAAGAGCCATTTGCACCGCCTTCATTCTCTTCGCAGTCGAATTCCATACCTATAAAATCAGGATCAAGCCAGTCATTTGTAATCCAGTGCTATTCCGGGTCATTGCCGTTCAATGCTCCGAGCGGGAGCTATTTCTCCGGAGGCATAGATATAAACTATACGGAGGAAAACACAAATTTCTCCACGCAGCTCACTGGCAGCGTGAGAGCGCAGGTAATATCATCAGCAATAGGCACATCCGTCTCTACATCATCGTCAACTA
Organism: Microcaldota archaeon; assembly: GCA_021835105.1. The sequence continues at coordinate 6,518 of JAKBQS010000038.1, read as the reverse complement.
CAACTTTCACTACCTCAACAATACCTCCTCTCTCTACAATACTTCTTTCATATAATGCAGTATTCGTGGAAAGCGGTCTGCCATCTGGCACTTCGTGGCAAGTTACATATAACGGCTCTACAGAGACATCAACAACCAATACCATAGAATTTACCGAAACAAGCTCAGTCTCGAACCCATTCAGCGTAGCCGTAGTAACGCCACCTCCATCGGCAGGATGCAGGAATATATATGTCCCATCTCCTTCATCAGGGACGCTTGCGGCAGGGAATACCCAGACTATATCATTCTCAGATACGCAATACTGCTATTCATCTCTGCTATCGGATGCTGGCGGATCTGAGGTGAGTTCATTGACGTTGGATATGCCATCTGGATACTCCTCTTACATATCCGAATGTGCATCAGGTGCACCTTACATATCCTCAACTTCATATTCTATACAGGTTGCAAGCAGCGGAGGTGCGGCCAGCGTATGTGACTCAGGGAGCAATAGCTGCTCTGACATAGGATACCAGACCAGCCCTACAGTCTCTTGCTACACTTCAGGTGATGATCCATGGTACCAGTCGATAGGGAGCGTCGCGCTAAATGCCCCTGAAAGCACTGCAACAGTATATACTGCTGTAAATTCGCCTTCAGGGAGCTCACTATCACTCAATTTTCCAATTACACAACCAGGAAGCTTCGTTATACTGATGGGTGTATCAGGATGGGAGAATTCATATCCTCCATACGCATACACGCCCGGGCTTCCATCCGGTTGTACGATGCTAGGCTATTTAAACGAGAGCGGGCAGGATAGTGCGTTTGCAGCTGAATGCGTTATAGACAATCCGGGCACATATACGGTTAGCACAACGCCGGTTTATACACCAATACAAGGTTCACTGGCAGCGTACGTATTTCCTCCATAATCTGTGTTACTTATTATACAGGGCCACGCCTTCTCCTCAAAAATAATGCCACAATTACTATTATAAGGACTACAATTACTGCATAAAGCACAAGATCTGGCGGTGTACTTGCTTGCGTTGTAGCTATTGCGGTTGAGCTCGCCGTAATGACGCTACTTGTATTGGCTGCATAAGTAGAAGTCAAAGAAGCAGGTATTGTTGTTGTAGCATTTACTGTAGTCGCTGTTATATTCTTCGATAATATGGTTGTAGTGGCACCAAGTTCGTCTAATGCTGCCATGATGGAAGAGAGTGCTAAAAACTTTCCGTAAAGGTGCATACCAAAACCTACATTCTATACTAATACAATAACCGGCTATATATAAAATATTATCCAAATACTGCTGACTGATTGCCTGTCTCTCAATTAGGCTGATAGCTGCTCTTGAGTATGCGATATTGGTTAGAGTCTGAGTTGTCAAAATTTCTGTAACAGAATGACCCTACCATAACTTCTTTTACCTCAAGCCTTCGCATCCTAACACCAGAGACTTTTCCAAGCCTTGCCATAAACTTCCTTTCTCCTTCCTTATTTTCTATAGGCGATACCAGAATTATGCCGTAAGGATTCATGAGATCCGCTTCAAGAACATTTGTGTTGACAGCCCTGCCAGATTCAGAGATTATAAAGCTCAGCAGCTTGGGCCTGCTCCTCTCAAACGCAGCAGCATTTAATATCTCCATTAAGTTAATGACAAGCCTCCCGCTTGCAAACAGGCTCTCTGATATTGTGATTCTTTTGATTATGCCTTTTTCCATTAGTTTGTAATAGGAATATTGTGCGTTGCCCTCATTTAAGGAATGCTTCTTATCTATTTCCGCAAACGGAATCGCACCGTCTCTGCAAAGCTCACGAAGCGTAGCGTATTCGCCGTAATAGAGCTTCCCGTCTTCATGTTTGGGACTATCCTTGCTCCTGTGCCACACATTGCCTTTCACCTCTTCGAAGAATTCATCCCTGAGTGGAATAAACCCATATCCTATAAAACATTGCGATATTATCCATTCAGAGTCGTCTTCAGGTAGCAACTTCTTCCTAAGTTCATACAGTCTGAAATTAGCTCTCCTATCGTTTTCTGCAAGATAGTAAATCAAGAGGTCGTATCCGCTACTCAGTGTGGCTGCCAGCTGCACCATAGGATCGCCAGATAGAATCAACCTTATGCGCTCCATGTCTCTAGACTTAGCGTTGAACTTCAGGAATATGAGATAGCTTGAATAACCCAGCTTTTCCTGGTCTATCTCTGCCATATAATGTATCCCGTACTTAATCTCAAGTTTCCTGATCCGGTTTGTTGTTGCAGTCTTCTTTAGATTCAGGGTCTTCTCCACCTTCGAGACGCCTACTCTAGCATCCATGCTGAGCATGCGCAGCAGGCGGAGGTCATCAGGGTTGTCTGCGCCTTCTTCATAGTCAGGCGGCGCAAATGGATCCATTGTCCCGTAGCTGCTAACCGCATGCTTTCCCTCGATAAACTCACCGCTGTCGCTTATTTTGCCGAAGTATTCTGTTTTCTTTACCCTCTTTCTATGCTCCTTATCCCATATACTTGTTGACTTGAAGACGTAATAACGCCCATTTATCTTCTTAAGTTCGAGGTAGAACCCACTCAGTTTTCTCAGTTCCTGAATCTTAGGAAGCAGGGACTTTCGCGAAACCATAAACTCGTGCCAGGTATCTATTAAAACCTTCTGCAGTTAAACATCCTTAAAATCCACTGAAGACTTCCCTTCGGGGAAAGCTTTAGCGTTTGCTGCTTCGACAGGCAATCCGGTCTCCTCTGCCACCCTCTTTATCTCTGAGATGTCTATTACCCTATCTGAGAATAACTCCGCATACGTTATGTTGCCAAATGCCACCCGTTTTACGGTAAAGGTTATCTGCTGGGCAATCCCCCCTCTTGACACCCGCATCTTCACTGAACCATTTTCCAGAATCTTCCTTGATTTTTCATCTAAGCCCATTGGCTCACTTCAGTTCCAAGCCTAGATGCGCGAACATGAGTGGCAGTATTATGGTTACATCTCCATCGATTGTTACGTACTTTGCCCTTTCCTTTACCTTGCCCCATGAAACTGCCTCGGTCAGCCTGGCGCCTGACAAGCTTCCATCATACTGGCTTGCTGTCGTTATGTATACTGCATAGTCAAGCCCGCCCTTGAACTGGTTCCACCATATAACATGATGCTTGCTTATCCCTCCTCCGAGCATCAGTGCGCCCGTTACCTTATTGTCGAACATAAGGTTGCTTAAAAGCAATTCATCCTTAAGAAGGTTGAGCTTAAATTTGTGGTCCTGCGAGAATATTGCGAGCTGGGTCCCAAATGCGCCGTCAAGTATTCCCGGGCAGAATATAGGAACTTTGTGCTTATACGCTTGATACAGTATTGAATTCCTATCCTTTATCCTCTTGCCAAATTCGTATATCAGCTCGCTAGGGCTGTACTCTTCCTTGTAATCCCTGCCAGAATAAATGTCATCCATTATTGCTATAAACTGCTGCTCCACTGCCTCGCCATATTCCTTATGCTCTATGAATACATTGCCGAGGCGGTATATGCTCATTCCGTGCAGCCTGCTGTCATCCGCTTCAAAACTTCCAACACTATACTTGCCTCCATGCGCTCTTGCAAGGTCGTGATCTAGCATGCCTCCAGTCGTCATCAATGCGTCAAAATAGCCTACCGAATCTGCTATCAGCCCCCTTACACCGGTAGATATTATATTCGCGGGAAAAGAAAGGAAATTGAATGATTCCTTGTCCTTAAGCATTGCATCTATTATCCCTATCCCATAAACCATGTTCTGCGCTGAGAAACCGCCGATATTCTTCATTGCAGAGATCAGAGCCGAGACGCTCATGCCCTTTTTGACATGCAAATCCTCTACGTGCCTCTTCAGCAGCTCAGATTTCCTATAATCAACCAATAACTCACCGTATATAAACATGATATCTTCTGCAAATAACATATAAAAAGTATCGTATCCACGCGGAAAGCTCCATTAATCGAGCTACCTCCGTACAGCAAAGCAATTCTTCAATTTCTTCATATGGTTGCTTACTGCACAAACTTGGCTGTAAGGAAAGCATTTTAACAATCGCTTGATTAAATTTAGCGTATACCTGGCTGAGCAAATGGACGACATACTGATAAGAATAGACAAAGACCTTGTGAAATTTAAGGAGAGTGAAGACAAACTTGAAGGGGCTGCGTTAACTCCGAAAGAGGCCATGATTGTAAACCTGGCGAAGATGTATGCAAGCGACTCTAAGAGCTGGATGGACAAAAGGGATTACTATACATCATTCTCGTGCATATCTTATGCCCACGGTTTAATGGATGCCGTGCTCATTATACATAATAAAATTGAATTCTAAACTGATTACATGGGCTTTTTCTCAGAACATGGCACAAGGATAAAGCAGGAAGCAGGTGCCTTCTACAACCCGAAGATGGAAGAGCTGCGTGACATATCAATCATAATGGCAAAGGCATCAGGCATCAGCAAGCCGAGGCTGCTGGACTCCACATGTGCAACAGGGATAAGGGGAATACGCTACGAGAAGGAGGCTGGGGCTACTGTGGATATGCTTGACATAAACTCACATGCGGCATCCGCAGCTTCAAAAAATGTGTTTGCTAACAAAGCTAATGCAAGGGTTATCAACAAGAGCATACAGGAGTTTGCCAATACTACGGAAAATAAGTATGACATAATAGATCTTGATCCATTCGGCACTCCGGCGCCATATATCTACGACCTTATTAAGATAGCTTCAAAAGGCGCTATGCTTATGGTAACTGCTACAGATGGCGCTGTGCTCTGCGGAGCGCATCAAAAGGCATGCATTAAGCTTTACAATTCTGTCCCAATGCACAATGAACTCTGCCATGAGGCAGGGATAAGGATCTTGCTCTCATTCATATCCCGGATGGCTTCACAGTTTAACCTAGGTATCTCTCCGGTGCTCTCGATATATAAAATCCATTACATGCGCGTTTTTCTTTACCTGCGCAGCGGAGCCCAGGAAGCATTCTCCTCAATGTCAGCCAACGGATACGCATCCTACTGTACAAAGTGCCATGCTTACTACACAAAGGCGGGGATAGTCTCCGTATTGGACAAGCTTTGCCAAAATTGCGAAAGTAAGCTTATACATTCTGGTCCAATGTGGCTGGGCGAGATTGATAACAAGGCAATGCTAAGCGATGCATTTAGGAAGTACGGCAGCGAGGAATACAAAGAGGCCTCCCTGATCCTGGATAAAAAGCTGCAGGAGCTAAACGTTCCGTTCTTTTACAGCATACCACGAATAACCAGGTCAGAAAGGATAAGCTCCGTCTCGCCAAACCTGGTGATAGACGAACTAAAACGCAGTGGCATAAGTGCAACAAAGGCAATGTTCGAGAAGGACTGCATAAAGTCGACAGGAAGCATAAGCGAGGTAACGGAGGCTATAAAATCAGTTGCCGCTGTAAATAACCGTGCAGCCGGAAAGTGAGAGTGCACTCTCAGGCTTGAGCAGATTTGCTATAACGCTTATCCCTCCCGTTCGTTCTGTAAATTTTGCAGCTGCAGATACTTTAGGCTTTATGCTCCCCCCCTCAAGATGACCTCTCTCCGCCATCTCCTTAGCCTCTTTTGCAGACATCCTCTCTATAAGTTTCTGCTTCTTTGTGCCAAAGCCTTCGTATACTCCATCAACATCCGTAAATATGTACATCATACTGCTTCCTATCTCCTGCGCTATCATTGCCGATGTGTAATCCTTGTCGACTACGCATTCCACCATCTCCCTGCCTCTCCCGGTTTCCATGACAGGCACGCCTCCGCCACCTCCGGCTATGACTATATCATTGCATTCAAGAAGTGCATGGAGTGTATCGGGCCTGGCGAGCCTGAGAGGCTCAGGTGAAGGAACGACCCTGCGATAGCCTTTCCCATAGCTCGCAAGCGGTACGTTTCCAAGCTCTCTTAGTGCCTCCTCCCTTGTCTTGTAATAGCTGCCTATCGGCTTGACGGGCTTCATATCATGCTTGGTATCCTTAACAAAAACCTCTGTTATAAGAACATCCATCCTTAACTCTCTGTGATCTTTGCTGTGCTCAAAACTCGCGAGCACTCCCTCCTTGAGGCGAATGCCTATCTCCGCCTGTGTCATCGCAGTAGCTATGCCAAGCTTAGTCTCAGGAAGCGCGGATTCTATGGCCCCTACCTGTGGTCCGTTGCCATGCGTAAGGACGACCTTCCCGTTATCTATTATCCTGCTGAGAAAGAAAGCGAGTTTTGACATCTCCGCGTGCCTGCCTTTTAAGGCATTACCCCCAACAGAGACAAGATAAGGCATATCCAACCAATTAGCTTAAGATGCTTTAAAATTTATATATATGCCACAAAACCGCGCCAGGCAAAAGGGCCTCGGCGCGTTAATAGTAAAAAAACAAAAGACAAAAACTGCATTACTGCAAGGAAAGTCTGACTAATAAAATATTACTCCGCTCCTCCTTCAGGTACATCCTCTTCCTCTGCCGGTTGCTGTTCGGCACTTCCGACTAATT
>JAKBQS010000037.1 GCA_021835105.1 Microcaldota archaeon | reverse complement strand
TATGCTGCTGAATGGGTACGCGCCATATACTATTGGTATCTTTTTGTTCCTTGATATCCTCTTCGCATGCGCAAAGCATTCCTGGTTGTTGCGGTCAAGGCCCCCTAGAACTTTGTATGCCTCCTTGACTCCTGCATCATCAACCAACCCGAAGCCTTTCATGAAAGGCATAAGCATATACCCTATTGCGGATCTCGGCTGCAGATCCGACCTGGGTATGCGTATTTTCTGGTCCCCATATTCTCCCAATCTGCCTCCGGAAGAGATGGTAACCACCATGCAACCCTTCCGCGCCGCATACTTTGCAGCTTTTATAGTCTCTTCAGTGTTGCCCGAATAGCTTACTGCAATAAAGAGCGTATCCCTTGATAGATGTGCCGGCACATTATATCCGTCTATAAGCGTTACAGGCCTTTCGGTATATATCTCGCTGAATATCTTCCCAACTATGCCCGAACCGCCCATTCCTGCGACAGCAACATTCCTGAACCTCTTTCCTGCATCTATCCTTTCTCCGAAAAGCACCTGCTCCTTGAGAAAACCCAATTCCTCTGCAAATTCCATAAGAAAACCTACTTGATTACGGTCTTCAGCACCTTCCTGCGAAGGTCAAAAGCCCTAAGCATATGGTTGTTTGTATCTGTTATATATAGCTGACCGCCATAATATTTGACGTCGTTAGGCTCGTAAAGCCCTAACGCATCGCATTCCTTATCTCCAAACCTGCATTCGGATCTTGCATGCGGTTTTCCTACCAATCTAACCACTTCCTTTCCCCTCTCATCGATAGCTTTTATTGCATTGTTATAGGTATCCGCAACGTATATCCTCCTACCCTCCCTGCAAAGCCCCATGGGGTGCTGCAGCAGCGCATCAGGCAGCGATCCGGTTTCATCTCCGTAAACGAAAAGTCCCCTGCCAATCATGGTGCTCACGAAGTCAAGATCAAGCGGGATGCTTCTTATCGAAGAAGACTCGCTATCTGCAGTATACACCATATTCCCATGTGTGAAGATTCCGCTAGGCTGCGCAAATTCAGCGCTGCTTCTCCTGTCATCAATGAGATTCTCGTATCCGTTTCCTGCAAAGACCTCCAGGTAGCCGCTGTCAAGGTCCAGGGTCCATACCTGGTGGAGCCCTGCCATGGCTATGAAAGCCAAACCTTCCCTTACGCTGAAGGCAACATCCCATGGGGAATTAATATCAGTCTCAAGGCTTCTCATTTTTCTTCCAAATCTGCCGTATCCTCCTTTCTTTCCCGTCCCTGCGACAGTCTTAATGGCCTTTTTGCGGCCGATTGATACAATCTTTAAGCTGTGGTTATCGGTATCTGCGACAAGAAGCTTTCCATTAGGCAGCCAGCAGAGCCCCTGCGGTTTGGAAAAAGACGCGCCTTCCATCCGCTTTCCATTAAACCTTCCGTTTCCTACAATGTCAGATAAGCTTGCCTTATCCCCTTCTATGCGCCCTATCATGATGCGGCTATTTCCAGAATCGCTCAACGCAAATACTCCTTCTGAGCCTTTGCTGAAAGAGATTTTCGAAGGAAACCTGAGGAAGGAACCCGCATCCCTTACCGTATCCTTCCTCACCCAATTTATCTTGCGGAATGTCATTCCCAGTGCAGTACTCTTTCTATACCTCCTCTCTATCTTCCTAATTTCTTCTTCAAGCTGCGATTCCGACTGTTCACCTGCTCTTCTATACCTTACAATTCCGTCCGGGCCAATGATAATTACAGTAGGCCATGCGTTGATAGAGTACGATTTCCATATCTTGCGATCCTTATCAAGCACTACAGGATGGGAGATTCCATACCTTGCTATAGCTCCTGCTACATTCGCTTCATCATTCTCTCCGTCAAACTTTGCCGAATGTATTCCTATGATGAGAACGCTGCCATCCCTGTGTCTATCCTCTAACTTCCTAAATATTGGGGCCATGTGCATGCAGTTTATGCAGCAATAGGTCCAGAAATCAAGAATCACTATCCTTCCGCGCAGGGCATTCATTGTGAGATTTCCGCTGAAGTTAACGAATTCTGTGCCATCTGGAAAAGCAGGTGACATTCTCCCGACAAATCCCCCAAGCATCAAACCAAAATTGATTTGGAGTAAACCCTTTTAACCCTTTCTAGGAATATCCAAAGCGGTGAATATATGGGGGCAGAAGAGGAAAGACGAACAAGACGCAGAGAGACAAGGAGAAACGCAAGGGAAGCTGTAGATGAAGAGCGTCTGCAGGAAGTTCTTAAGGCAGCAGGAGCTAGGAAAGTAAGCCCCGAGGCCGCACGTGCACTGCGCGCAGTTACAGAGGAGGAAGCCGCAAGGCTTGCTGAGGAAGCAGTAGCTGTTGCAGAGGAAAGGGAGGAGGCGCAGGAGGTACAGGCACAACATGTCGCCGTAGCTGCAGCGAGATTGAGGCAGAGGGCAAGGGAAGAGAGGTAAAACCTCTAGTAAGCACGGATTTGGGGGCGACCCCAATTTCATTATTTTTGCTGAAAAACAAGATTCAGTTCATGGCAAGATAAAACTACATACTGCCTGCTACTGAAAAGTTCAATATCCGCTTATACCTGCAGCTTCAAGTGCCTCTTTCTCTGCGAATGAGATTTTTGCCGGGACGATAATGCACAAAGCCTTCCCAGAAAACCTGCTTCCATCGTAAACACTCAGCTCATCGAGAGTGGCAGATAACATTGCCGCACTCTCCTTCCCGGCATCAGCCATTACCATGAGCCTAACATTGCCCAGCCTGCTCCCACCGGATGCCTTGATTGCATTGCCAAGTATCTCAACAGCTTCAGAAAGCGTCATAGGGGTTCCCGGCTTGCGTATATCGAGCAGAAGGAGAGTATGCTCCCCGTTCTCAAGATTCTTCTCTATGCTCTTCAGGAAGGAGACAGGTTTGTAATTCTCCGACCAGAAAGGGAGCGTAACCGTGGGCCCGAACCTATAAAAATCAAGGCCGCTCTCCCCTATCGCGGCAGAAAATACGGACGAAGAATGAAGCACAATAGTCCTTATGCCATGCCTCTGCGCTTCGGAGATTATTATCTTATGGGTCGTGGCGATAAGCGGGTCCCCTCCTACAACGATGCCTATATCACTCCCCTCCGCAGCCCTTATGGTATCCCACACATTATCCTCCAGATCCTTCCTTCCTATAGGCAACACTTTCTTGCCCAACATATCGCTTAAGAACGAGAGGTACTCGCCAGATACAAACGAGGTATACGAATCCAGATACACTACTTTGCATTTCTTAAGGTAATCCAAGGACCTAAGCGAGATATCCCCTTTCTCAAGCCCAAGCCCTGCCAGTACGAGCATTGAAACACTAATCCTTGATGCCGTTTGTGGTGATCTTTATTACCGCTTCGCCCTCAGGCATATTTGGCGAGTCCACAAGCCTTACTATCCTCTTCTCCTCCTTGCTCTTGCGCATGTAAAGCCTTGTCGTAGCGGCGTGAGCTATTACATTGCCGCCTACTGGAGTCGTAGGGTCACCAAAAAGTATTGCGGGGTTGTCCATAACCTGGTTCGTTATGTAAACCGCGAGACCGTATGTATCCGCAAGCATCTGCAGCTTGTGGATATGGCTGTTAAGTTTCTGCTGCCTCTCCCCAAGCGCCCCTCTTCCCATGAACTCCGATCTGAAGAGGGCCATCATCGAATCCACAACAATAAGCTTTATGTTATTCTCCCTTATCAACTTGTCAGCTCTCTCTATAGTTAGTATCTGCTGCGAAGTAGTGAGAGCCCTGACAAAATAGATCCTGCTGAGTGCATCCTTAGGGTCCATCCCTGCGGCCTTTGCTATGGACTCTATCCTCTCCGGCCTGAAGGTTCCTTCAGTATCAAGGAAGAGGATGCTTCCTCCAAGCCCTCCTTTCCCGGGAGGAAGCTGCACGTTGACGCATAGCTGGAAGCCGAGCTGCGTCTTTCCCGATGCAAACTTTCCGTAAGCTTCGGTTATGGCGCTAGTCTCCACCCCTCCGCCAAGGAGCTCATCCAAAGCCTCAGAACCTGTATTAATCTTTCCAAGCGCTTTTCTCTTTTCATACGCATCGTATCCGGTGGTAAAGTCTACTGTGGTCGCCTGCCTCGCAGCCTCCACCGCCTTCTTAGCCGCCTCAGAGCTCATGCCTGTAAGCTCCGCAATCTCGTATGGCGATGCGGCAGCTATCTTCTCTATGTCATCATATCCTTTCTCCTTGAGCTTATCTGCAGTAGCAGGCCCTATTCCTGGCAGGTCCTCAACGCCGTGTATGCCTTTTTCCTTAGCCATAAAGAATCACAAAATTAGCTCTTAGACGTTATGGCTCTAAAATTATATAAACCTGCGCAGGAAGAGCTACCGAAGGCAAAAATCGCCTAATTCCGCCTCAGCTCAAAGATTGCGACATCGTACCATACCCCTGTCTTTCCTTCAGGCGCGAGATCCATGTTTATAGAAGGCACATAAGGAACAGGCTCATCCTGTATCCATCTAAATCTGCCCACTTCCCGGGCTCTTCTCTCCGAACCTGCTATTACCTCGTCAATGTCAAAATACTCCCTTAATTCTGTGATCGCATTCCTTCCGTTCACAAGCACTGTTGTAGTCCTTGATACCGTATCAATTGCAAAGAGCTCTCCGCCGCCTTTCAGAACCCTGCACGCTTCCGCGTATGCCGCAATGCTATCCTTCGGATCCCCTTTCCTGCCTCCAATCCCGGTCCTCTGCATCTGTGAAAGGATGAGCGAAAGCACTACAGAATCGAATTGTCCGTCTGGAAAGGGGAGGTCAAGCGCATTGGCGTTAACTACCTTTGCATCCTTATGCAGCCTTGCCGTGTTTGCAACAGCAGCTGGATTAAGATCAACCAACACGCCCCTGAACCCCGCAGGGAACTCAAGCCCGTGCCCGCATCCGACAACAAGCGTCCCGTCCCCGATTATCTTTCTGTCGCCGTAGAAGCCCCTAAGTGAGGAGTAAAGGGTAGCTTCCCATCTGGCTGAGTCATCCATGCCTATAAAAGTGCCGGCAAACCTGCTGGAATGAACGTGCGCCATGATCAAATCAACTGTCAAGCTTCAGGAGCTTAGATATGTTCCCGCCAAGGACCTTCTTCTCATCAGTTTTGGAAAGCCCTGCCTTCTTTACCTTAAGAAGCTCTATCTCCTGATCAGAGTACGGTGCATCAGAGCCAAATATTACCTTATCTGCCCCTACCACCTTCTTCGTTACATAGCCAATGAGGTAATTGCTGGAGAGCACTGAAGTTTCAACAAACAGGTTGCGCCGTGCGGCTATCTCCTTGAACGCGACATTAGATGCGCCAGCAAAATGCCCTATTATTATATTCATCTTTGGGAACAGTGCCGCAAGCCTGACTATCCTGTCAGGATCGCTGTTTGGGTTGTTCTCCTTTCTCGTATGGAATATCACCGGCTTCCCCGAGTCCTCAATCATCTCGTATATCCAGCGATACTTCTTGTCCAATGGATCGAAGTTCTGGCTCCTGGGGTGCAGCTTGACTCCCCTGAAAAGCGGCAGATGCTCTTCCATGGCATCCCTGGTTATCGTCTTGGGATCGAATCTAAGGAAGTTTACCAACCTCCTATCATTTCTGCATTTGCCAAGAAGCTCAATGCTCTTCTCAAGCACATTCCCCCTCTCATTGAACGGGAAGACCACTGCTTTGTCTATCTTATTGGCCTTCATGGAGAGCAGGAGCTCTTCCTTACTCTGCATTGCGCCGTCTATATCCCCTCCTATGTGGGTATGGACATCAACTATCATACTATTACCTATTGGTATCTTCCCGCACAGATTTAATTGCTTAAGCCTCAGCCCCTGAATCTCATGCTCTCGACTAGCGCCGCCCTTACCGTTGCATCGTCTCCACCAGAGGTCTTCACAAGCTCGTCGTATAGCTTCCGCGTCCTTACTGCCGGGTTCTCCATTGCGTCAAGATTGTCGTATAATGGTTTCAGGTAGGAAGGATCCTCACCGCTCCTCTCTAGCCCGCGCCGGGCAATATCGAGCATATCTCTCGCCAGTTCCTCAACCGGTTCCTTGCCAACATGCGCCCCAAATCCATGCTTCAGTGCCTCATCCCTGCCGCGCCTGAGCTCCTCGAGCGTATACCTACTTACGCGCTCCTCAGCTTCCACCATATTCTCTGCGATGCCTTTCGTAACTGCCGCTATCGCCATTATCTCTTCAGTGGATCTTTGGAATGCACATGCACGTGATTCTACAGTGCCGTATGCGCTCTTAGCCCTGGCCTCGTGCCACACGGTCCCTTCAAGGAATGCAAGATCCACATGCGTAAGCTCCACTACAAACGTCCTGTTCCCAAATATCAGCGATACCTCTGCCTGCTCTTCTGATAGGTGCTCAGTCATGCTCCTGAGCATGTTGTAAGCGACATATTCCCCGTCCCGTTTTGTCAGGAATGGGACAAATCTTGTAATAAGCTCGAAGGCGCCGTCTTCTCCCGAGAGCCTCGGCGCTATGCCTACGCGGTCCCTCTCAAGCTTTCCCTCCGCTACAATGTTGTCCCATGCGACGCCCCTGAACTCCAGGTAGCCGCTTTTCCTTCCCTCGACTATCGTGGAATTTGCCGTAAGCGCTATCATCGCAGGCGCAAAGCCGTTCAGCGCATTGATCACGCCGCTAATCTCCTCCTTGCTTACATCAACATGGCACTGCGCAGCAGCGGTGAGCGTCATGTTAAGCAGGTTGTCACCCATTACCCTGTGCATATGCGAATACCTTTCCTTAGGCATCATGACATTTACCGAAGGGGTGGTAAAAGGCTGCACTCCTACGCCTAAAAGGTATAAGCCTCTTGCCTCCGCCGCTTCAGATACAGTGCCAAGCAGAGACCTTACGTATTCTTCGCTCTTCCTAAGCGTCGCGGCGGGAGGTATTGTTATCTCTACAGTACCCTTGCCCAGGTCGGTGGTTACTGTGGCCTTATACCCTCCTATTTCTTTCTCTACAGCGGTGCACATCTCCCTCTCTGTGCCGTTTACCATAAGTTTTTCCTTGACTAAATTCCAGGATTTGTCCCTCGCATTCATGCTCTCAAAGAGGCCGGTTATCTCCTTGAGGTTCGGTGCCATGCCGTCAGAAGCCCTTACCAATATGCCCTCTATCTCTGGCCCTACCTTGCGCACCGCTACATTATCAACGAAGCCATTCCTATAAGCTTCCTTCATCTTTCCGTAAAGATCCCCTCCAACAATCCGTTCCATATATATTACCAATTCACAGCGCTCCAGAAACAAGAGGAGCAAAAAGCATTAAACATTCTGAATGTCATACAAAGCACCAAAGCAAAAGAAGGTTTTACCTTGACGCTTATGCCAATATGGCAAACAAGCGCATTACTATGGCAGCTATGCTAAATATGCTGGAAGCAGGAAAAGTAACTGTATCTCCAAATGCCCATTCTGCCATATATCTCTTGCCCGTTTCCAACTATTTAAATCTTTTCTACAACGCAAGGGTGTTTGCAAAAATAGCGGATTATGGATTACACGTCTTGAATATACGGAGAATATACACCTGCGCATTAGAAAAGTATTTATACCTTTACTGCTATAAAGATACGGCTATAAGGCGCTATTACAATATTTCTCCTAAAATCTATTGTAGCGGGTGGTCTCTCAGGAGTTAAGAGCTCTTGTTGAAGGGGTTCGGCAGAGAGCAATAAAAATCGCGCTTCAAACAACTGTAAAAACTTGCAAAAATCCAAATACAAAATTTACGCTTAAATATAGGTGAATTTATGGCAGAAAATCAATTAGGAGGACAACAGTATATGGTATTGCCGGAAGGCGCGAGCAGGCTAATAGGCAGAGAAGCCCAGAGGACCAATATAGCAGTAGGCTATGCGGTAGCAAGCATAGTCCGCTCAACACTGGGTCCGAAGGGAATGGACAAGATGCTTGTCAGCGAGCTTGGCGACATTGTAATAACAAACGATGGAGCAACCATACTCGAAGAGATGAATGTTGAGCATCCAATAGCAAAGATACTTTCCGAGGTGGCAAAGACCCAGGACAAGGAAGTGGGCGATGGCACAACTACTGCAGTTATAATAGCTGGAGATCTCCTCAAGAATGCCGGCAACCTGCTGGATCAGGGAGTGCCTCCTGCATCAATAATAAAAGGATACGAAATGGCAAAGGAGCGCGCAATAGCCGCCCTTAGATCAATAGCCACGGACATATCGATAAATGATGACGACAAACTTGATAAGGTCGCAAGGGTATCCGTAGGTTCAAAGAACATAGGAAGCGATGCGACAAAGAAGTACCTCACAAAGCTCGCCATACAGGCTGTGAAGCAGGTGGCAACCATGGAAGGCTCCAAGTCACATGTGGACAGGGATTTCATAAAGATAGAGAAGAAGGAGGGCGGAAGCATAGAGGACACACAACTGATAAACGGGGTTCTCATCGACAAGGAGATAGCGCATCCAGGCATGCCAAAGCAGATAAAGAACGCGTCGATAGCCCTCTTGGACATAGCCCTTGAGATAGAGAAGACCGAGACAGATGCAAAGATAGAGATAACATCCCCAGAACAGATGCAGGCATTCCTCGAACAGGAGGAGAAGATGCTCAGGGAGATGGTAGAGAAGATAGTAAAGAGCAAGGCCAACGTGGTATTCGTGCAGAAGGGAATAGACGATGTGGCACAGCACTACCTATCAAAGCATGGAATAACCGCGGTGAGGAGAGTA
>JAKBQS010000036.1 GCA_021835105.1 Microcaldota archaeon | reverse complement strand
GCTGAGAAGAACAAGATATCGGCAAGAGGCATCGCTTTCAGAAAGCTTAGGGACTACCTTACAAAGTAGCGAATCGGCAGTTATTCAATCCAGCTGCGATAGTATCTTCTTCGCGGTCTCCTTTCCCAATACCCTCTCCGCGACACTGCGACCCTCTTCCGAACGCAGGTCTTTCACGCTCTTTATCCCATTGTTGTACAGGGCGCGCGCCCTGATCCTTCCGACCTGCTCTAGGCGCACGAGATCAAGCAGCTCCTTCTTTATTCCGTAGCGCATCCTTACACGTATCTCGAGTAGAGCCAGGCTTTGGACATGTATAAGCTTTGCGAGCTCCATGCTCGCATACAGGAGCCAGTCTGCATTCCTTATCTTGTTGTATATCACACCGGGCGTAGTCGAGTAATCCGAAGCGAGCTCGCGCTCTCCAAGCTCTTCCATCCAGTCATTAAGCATGAGTGCAGTGGAGAATGGAGGCAGTGGATCGTAATAGTACTCGTCTGAAAGGTAATAAGCTGCACTCTCTTCGGCAATAGGGGCGTACTTGACGAACTCCTCCTCGGCCTTCTCTACAGGGCGTATATAAGGCCGCATCTCGACAGTATTTGAGACCATGAAAAGTATCTGTATAGTGCCATTTGCCTTTGGGAGCATGTCTATGATGCATTTTGCAGAGAGAGGGTCTATGTATAGCTCGCTCACCCTTTCTCCTACTTTTGTAGGGGTATACGCATTGCCGCTTTTCTTTATGAATTCCCATCCAGACAGGTCTTTCAGGACCATTCCAACTATTTTCTTCATCTGAAACATATCCCCGTACTGCTTGCCGTAGAAGGTATCTGCAAGAAAATTCATTATCGACTCTTCTGTAATTAGGAACCTTGAGGCTATGAATGAGAGTACATGCATCCTCAGTATTGGGATTATTGCAAGATTGGATGTTATTGGATCAGGAGGCGCGGATATGTAGCGTCTGTATAGCTCATTCACCTCATTCTTTGTCTTTGCTATGAGCAGCGCCCTTCCCTCCCTGTCGTATTTGGGCCTTCCGGCCCTTCCAAGCAGCTGTATTACTTCATTAACCCCAAGCCTTGATGAACCCTCTCCGGAGCTGTATCTAGTAGTATCGCGGACGAGTACAGTGTGTGCAGGAAGGTTCACACCCAATCCAAGGGTTGTTGTGGAACATATGACCTTTATCAGGTTTGCCTTGAACGCATCTTCGATGAGCTTCCTCTGTTCGTTTACCAAGCCGCTGTGGTGGAATGCGGTGCCATTCCTTACGGTATCGGCCAGCTTCTCGCACTGCAGAGTCGGCCTGCTCAGCACTGAGAGAACCTGGGCTGCAAGTTCCTCAAGCCTAGCTTTGTAGTCTTCCGCTTTCTTCTCCCCTATTATCTTTCCAATCTTCTCTGCGCCTGCTTCTGCGTTTCTCTTTGTACTGTAAAAGACGAGTGCCTGCTTTCCCATCCTGATGGTATCCTCTGCCACCCTTATCTCAGGCAGCGCAGAGGTTCCCTCAAGCTCGCTATCCCCTTCCATAGAGTAGACGCTATTCTTGAAGACAATGCCACGCATTATAGGAACTGGTCTGTAGTCGCTAACCACAACCTCGGCCCCAAGCCATCGCCCTAGCTCGTCTGCGTTTCCCACAGTCGCGCTAAGCGCTATTACCTGCGCAGATTCGCAGAGCTTTGTTAGCCTGGTTATCAGTATCTCAAGAGTTGGACCGCGGTCGCTCTCGCCCAGCATATGTATCTCGTCGAATGTTATGCATCCTATCTCATCCAGCCATTCTATCCCATGCCTCATCAGGCTGTCGAATTTTTCTGTAGATGCAAATATCATCTCGTAATCCTTCAGCCATGAGTCGTTGGAGTCTAGATCACCTATCGACATCGCGGACTTTATGAACGGGTACTCTTCCCTGAACTCAGCGAATTTCTCGCTGACTAGCGCGCGCATTGGAGCTATGTATATTGCCTTCTTACGCCTGTGGATTATTGCCTTCGTCGCTGCTAGCTCGGATATGAGGGTCTTCCCACTTGCAGTTGGAGCGGCCACGAGCACGTTCTTACCTTCGAGAAGACCCTCTTTCACTGCAATCTCTTGGGGAGGTGTAAGCTCCCTTATTCCTCTCCTTGACATTGAGAGCATCGTCTCTTCGGGTATCTTACCTCTGATTTCATTGATTAGCATCGCTATTACCGCATCTGCCTATGTTATTTTTTGTCCTGCTGCCTCTGCAATTCATTAATCGTAATAAATATTTTAATAAGGCGATATACGATTGCATATTTATCGTGGGGTTTTTGACAGATATATTTAAATATCAATTACATTAATGTAATTCTGTGAAGCACATCTTTGTGCAAGTCGAACGAAAATTGATATCGTTGGATTGGATATATAATGACTAGCGTACAAAAACAACGTTCGAAAATGGCTGTAAAGAGTGCTGGGCTTCCTTCTATTAAGACTCAGAACTTACCAGTCAGTGTGAAGGAGGAAGAAAAGATTGTAGGAATACACTTCTTCGGCAATATGTATGAGATAGATCCTGCAATAGCCACAAACAAGGAATTTCTTGAGAAGGTAGTTCTAAAAGCGGTTGAGATAGCAAAAATGCATCTGGTAGAGAGAAAGGCATGGGCCTTCGGAGGAAAGAAGGGCGGGGTTTCAGTTATAGCGCTTGTTACAGAGAGCCATGTAGCGTTGCATACCTGGAATGAGTACAAATATGCTACACTTGATATATACACGTGCGGCTCTGACAGTGATCCTAAAGCCGCATTCGATTTTGTTGTGGAGAATCTTAAGCCAAAGAGGCACCAGATTTTCTACGCTGACAGGAGCATGTAAGGATTTACTACGGCTTGGCAAGGCTTCCAGATGGCAAATAAGTAATAAATATTTATTTAGTCAGAACCTTCTGTAGATTTATTTGCCCTGGTAGCTCAGTGGTAGAGCGCTTGTTTTGTAAACAAGAAGTCGGGGGTTCGATCCCCTCTCAGGGCTATTGCAATTTCGATTATTCGGAAATCCTAAACATTTGGATAAGTTAAAAAAGATGCGTATGTACGTATTATCAGTGTCAGCACAGGCAGAATTTACTTGGATTGCATGTTGCAGCGTTTGAATTGAAGCCAGCTTATTTCGCGAAATTGATATTTGGATGATGTGAATGAAGAATGTAATATATTTAGCAGTTATTCTTTCAGTAGTTGTGCAGATGGGCTTTGCCACTGGCCTGAGCGGCCCTTCGCCTATACCTCCACCGCCAAACTTTTACATAAACTCTGCAGTGACTACCGTATGCAGGGGCCAGATAAATGAGATACCGATAAGTGTTACAAACAAGGCAAATGTCAAGCCTGTGTATAATACGAATGTAAGCTTCATAGGCCAAAACCCTACAATGCAGGATGTCTCAGTGGGATTTGTCAATACGCGTGGAGTATATCCTTATGGAAACGGGACTGTTGTATTCGGTGCCATAAACCCGAACACCACAGTTACGCGCGATGTGCCAGTATTCGTTTCCGGAAACGTTTCCGATTTCTTATTCTCCGAGATAGGGATAGGCTATTACTATGATTCGGATACTTATTCTGATTCTGAGATAAGGAATATCACCTTTACCACAAAGACTTGCAGCACGCCGCTAGCAGTGAACGTATCCCCACAGGTTCTTACTTCTGGAGTGATACAGAATATAACAGTTAATCTTACCAATTCTGGGAGCAACGCGCTTAACAACATCTCGCTTAGGATCTCCCTTCCTACACAGGATGGCGCAGTGCTAAGCAAGCAACCGGTGCAGATACCTGTTATAAATTCCGGTGCTAAATTGAAGATAAACGAGGAAGTTTATGTAGCAGGTAACGAGTCTGATCAGTCAGTTCCGCTGAACCTCTCCCTTATATTCTATAATGGGAGCAAGGTGAACCAGATATATGATAATCTGGCAGTGCTTTCCAGTGGCCTCATTGCAATTAACCCATCCGAGTTCGCAACGTCACCAACAAGCCCATCTCCAAATGGGATATTCTCCATATCCTTTGTCCTTACAAACACAGGAACTGCTAGCGCATCATCTCTCGAAGCTACTCCAGTGCCCCCTTCCGGATTCTCGAGTTTTGGAGCAAACACAGTCTTTGTAGGAAGCATTACGCCAGGAGGGCAGACCCCAGTGACAGTTTCTATATTTGCCTCCAATTCGGTCAAGCCAGGAACTTATGAGATACCAATACGCCTGAATTACATGAATAACCTCAGGCAGAACATGACACTATGGGCAAACACATCAGTCAGCATTGCCTATAGCGCAGTGAATTATACGCAATTCGTCCATGCACGCACAGGAGGAGGAGCAGGCGGTTTGTTTACCTTTGTGCTTCTAGTTCTTGTCGTTGTTCTTGCAGTGATGTATTACAGGCAGAGGAAAGTGCTCCGCAGCGCAAGGCGTGGCCGATGAATGCGAAGGACATCTTTTGGCTTGGCTACAACGACCTCGGAGAGAAGAAGGTCAGGACAGCGCTAACCATAATAATGGTGATGATAGGAGTAGCCTCAATAATAGCCCTGACTTCGCTTACTGCGGGGATTGGGGCAAGCATACAGACATCCCTCTCTGCGTTAGGACCTACATCCATAATAGTCACCTCTGGGAAAGCTACAGGATTTACATATTATGATACGGCACTTCTATCTACATTCCCTAATGTAAGTGCAGTGATACCGATCCTGCAAGGCTCAGGGACTGTAGTTGCAGGAGGAGAAAATACATCGGCAACGATAGAAGGAGTGTCTTCAGGAAACCTTGACCTGCTGCTTGGGCAGAATGTATCAATATACCAGGGCAGCATTTACCCTGATACTGCATCGCCTGATGCGCTCTTCAGCAAAAGCCTCGCTTTCCCCGCTTCTTCAGGAGGAGCACAGAACATATTCACAGGAACACCTGTCACTTTAAAATTGCGCTCAGGAAGGGGCTCAAGCAGCACACTGGTATCTGTAAGCGGCATAATAAACGTGGCAAGCTCGCCTCTTGTGCCCACTGACCTTGTAGTCATGTCCCTTCCCGCGGCACAGCTGCTTCTGCATACGGATTCCTTCAATGTTATAATGGTAAAGGCGAAGAATGCAAGCAGCGTCACGCCACTCTCCAACCTTATATCGCAGGTTTACGGAAGCAATGCAGATGTTGTAAATGTGCAGCAGATAGCCGCGACAGCCTCATCGGTTATAGGAGCAATAACAACCCTGTTTGCTATTGTTGCAGGAATATCGTTGATGGTGGCTGCAATAGGAATAATGAATGTTATGCTTATGGCGGTAATGGAGCGTACTCGTGAGATAGGAATAATGAAATCAGTGGGATTCAAGAGTAGAGATATCCTCGCTATATTCATAGTTCAGGCCATGCTCATAGGGCTTATCGGAGGGATTGTAGGAATACTGGTGGGCGCAGGAGTATCCTATGGGCTTGCAGGAGCTGCATCTGGATCACACTCTGCCTCAACTGGCGCAGCACCTTCAGGAAGTACGTCGTTTAGAAGCGGAGGTGGATTTGGAGGCGGCTTTGGCGGAGGCGCTGGAGCGGCATCTAGCTCTTCTTCGACATCATTGTCTTTTACACCACTGATAACCCCCACTGCTGTTGCAGAAGCACTTTTCGCCGCCGTAGCGGTTAGCGTAATAGCAGGAATTTATCCTGCATGGAGAGCCTCGCGCATGCAACCTATAGATGCGCTTCGGTCTCTCTGAGAGAGATGCTGCAAAACCTAACATTTTGCTATGCTTATTAAGCTTTTAACTTATAGAATTAAACGATTGCAATGCCGAAAAAGAGTAATGATTCTCTTTCTGAAAATGCAGATAATCCAGTACCTAATAAGGAAGGTTTTCTTGCCGGGCGCATCAGCACAAAAGCAGTTGTGATTGCTGTGATAGCAATAGCAGTGTTGGCCCTGCTTGCGATTGTAATAACTAATATAAGTAGCGGAGGTTCGCAGCCAGGAAGGCCGCTTGGAGGGTCATTGAACGGTACGCCTGTTTACATGAGCCCTGCAGAAGCACAGGTACTTATAGGACCGCTATCAGGCTATTACACAAACGATCTCTTCAATTATTCGTCCCCAGTTAATGCTACACTTATAGAGGATATAACACCACTTGCATCTGGCAATGTAAGCGAAGGATGGGTAAGTGTGGCACTTGGCAGCAATGGGACTTCAAACCAGTCAGTTGAGTTTATAGTGATGAAATCGGAGAATGCATCAGGATTGTACAGCTCCATGGCGTCATCGATAGAGCAGGCTTACAATACAACAACGAAATCCGGATCCTTAGGCGGCTTTAATTATACGTATGAGCTTCTTGAAAACAGCACGGGAACCTTCCAGGCAGTGATAGGATGGAGGGGCAGCAATACGGTGCTGGTAAGCATGATCTCCAACCCCGGATACAGCGTTAACCAGAGCATGGCAGAGAGCTTTGCATCGCAAGCTGCCGGTTGATCAATCAACCTTTTGTAGCAAATATGTGCTCAGGGTCGATGATGAACATTACCCTATCCCCATGCTCCCTGTAGTTCATGCCTATATACTTGTGCGCGAGCTTGTCTATGTGCTCTTCTGCACCTTCCTTCCTTATCTCTAGCACCTTCCCCCTTATGAAAACTGCATCGTAGGGATCGTCGCTCTTGAAGATGCTTATAGCTATGCGCGGGTCGCGCTTTATGTTCCTTGTCTTGACCCTTCCCACTGTTGTGTTTATGATCACTCTATCTCCTTCCCTGTCGACCCATGTCGTGGATATCTGCGGGGATCCATCCGGCATCAGGGTGGCGACGTTGGCAAAGTTCTTCCCGTCTATGAGCTCTCGCGCCTTTTGTGTAAGTTTAGCCATCATATCACATATATTTATGCGCTGTTTAAGGATTTATTCCTTAGCTTTATCCGCTATGCGCAGATACATGAGCCTGTGCCCTATGGATTTTCCATTACGCTTTATCGCGCCTTCTAGGAATCCATACTCTCTGAATCCCATTTTACCGTAGAGCCTAGTTGCTACTGTGTTGTTTTCGAATACTTCTAGTATTACGATCTCAAATTTCCCGCTTGCCTGTCTAAGCGCTTCTTCCATAAGCCTCTTTCCTACCCCTTTAGACCTGTATTCCTTGCGCACCGCTATGCCTAGCCTGCCCACATGATCTTCCTCGCTTCCTGGCCTGTTTCTTGCTATCTCGCAGATGCCTATCGCTTTCCCATCCGCTTCGGCAACAAAGGCTATCCTGTTTCCATCGAGAACCCCTTTGTACAGATCCCTGAACCAGTCGACTTCGCTGCCAATGCTTGGCATCTCCCTGAATAAAGTTATGCCCAATTCAGGATTTTCCTTTATTTCGCTATAGTACGAGTAGTAGGCGTCTACAATGTCCCTGAAATCTTCAAACTTAATCCCCCTTACAACAAATTCTTCCGTCTCTTTCAAACCCGAATTATTCATTGAGCACCGCCTCTTTTGCTTCTACCCTTTTTCCTTAGTTTTGCTTTGCGCGCCTTTGCCTCATCGTATTTCATCTTGAACTTTCCCGCATAATAGAAGAACGCAAGTGTTATAATTATGGATAGCCATCCTGCCACCCCGAATAAGCTTCCTAGGATTGCTGAGACGCCGCCTATGTAGAAGACAAAGCTATAGCTATTCCATCCAGCACGCACAGTCTCCACGAACTTTGAAGTTCGCGACTCTACCGCCTTCTCAACAAAGCGCTCTATTGCACCCACTTATACACCGCGCATGTATGTATCCTTTAGCCTTACATATGCCTTCCAGTTCCTTGTTATCCGTTCTCTGTGCCTTGCTGTGACTTTTGCAACGGGTTTGCCCGGTACTCCCAGCACTATGCTCCCATCCGGTATCTTCTTTCCTTCAGTGACAACTGCTCCTGCGCCTATTATGCACCAGTCGCCTATCTCCGCACCCTCGAGTATTATGGATCCCATGCCTATCAGGCAATTGTCCCCTATAACACACCCATGGACTATCGCATTATGCCCTATGGATACGTTGTCGCCTACTATTGTTGGGAATTTCGTTGCCGTTCCATGAAGAACTGAGTTGTCCTGCACGCTGGTATTCTTGCCTATCTTTATGTAATGCATATCTCCCCTGAGAACTGTACCGTTCCATATGCTGCTGTTTTTGCCTATGCGAACATTGCCAATTATCTCGGCGCTTTTCTCCACATACGCTGTTCTGTCTATCTTAGGCATCTTTCCCATGTAGGATCTTATTGCCATTCTCCCCCCCTCTCAGCTAAAAGCCTCAAAATCCTTTCCAAGAACCTCTTCGGCTATCTTGAGCTCAAGTATCTCATCTGTGCCCTCGTATATGCGCGAGACTCTGCTGTCGCAGAAGAGGGATCCGACAGGCGCGAGGAGAGAGTATCCGAAGCCACCGTAGACCTGGACCGCCCTGTCTGCGGACTCGAAGGCGAGCCTTGACGCAATCTTCTTCGCCAGTGCAGTCCTCAGTTCCGCTTCTTCTATGAGGGCCTTATTTGCCGGATCCTTTTCATATTCCTCGCGCTGCATTGCAGCCATATAGACAGGCCATCTCGCCATCTCGAGGTTCTCACGTATCTCCGCTATGTGGCGCTGTATGAGTTGGTGTTTTCCTATTAGCTTTCCGTGCTGCACCCTCTCCTTTGCCCTTGAGACTGCGGCCTTGAGGGAGCCCTCTATAACCCCGATGCATCCCGAGGCTATTCCAAGCCTGC
>JAKBQS010000035.1 GCA_021835105.1 Microcaldota archaeon | reverse complement strand
GCCGCGGCTTCGGGCCTTTCAATGCATCGTTCCATGCGCCATACGCTTACTGCTATAGGTGCCCATTCGGCAAGGAGTACCCTTCATGCGGGCTTGCATGCGTGGACTACATAAAGAAGTACCCCCTAAGCAGGGAGGTTCCTCCTGATGAGATAGCTGCAATAATAATGGAGCCGATTCAGGGCGAAGGCGGCTACATAGTTCCTCCAAAGGATTTTGTAAAGGAGATAAGGAAGCTTGCAGACGACAATGGGATAGTGCTCATAGACGACGAAGTTCAGGCAGGCTATTTCAGGACAGGGAAGTTCACCGCAATAAGCAATTTCGGCGTAGAGCCTGATATATACTCGATGGCCAAGGCGGTCGGAGGAGGGCTGCCTATGGGTGTTACTGTGACAAGGAGATCTCTAGGCGACATACCTTACGGCGCACACTCCAACACATTTGGGGGCAATCTGGCAGCTGTGGCTGCGGCGAGGGCTTCCCTCTCATACGCAAAGAGAAACTGGAGGAGGATAGAGCGCGGCATAGCATCAAGATCAAGGCTGATGCTCTCAAGGCTAAACAGAATGAAAGATGACTACGAAATAGTCGGCGATGTAAGGGGCATAGGAATGATGATAGGGCTGGAGCTTGTTAAGGACAAGAAATCGAAGGAGCCCGCAGTAGAGGAACAGGAGAAAATCCTTAAAGAGTGCTTCAGCAATAACCTGGTGCTTCTCCCCGCAGGTGCGTCCTCAATAAGGATAATACCTCCGCTTGAGATAAGCTTCGAGAGCCTCAGGAAAGGGCTCGACATATTGGAAGATGCAATAAGCAATGCAGACAAATCACTGCGCAGCGGTTGAATAAGGCACCTCAGGTTTTCCCTGAAGATCCGTATCTCTCCCTGTTTACGCGCATCTTCTCATCGAAGGCTTTGCTTATGTCTATATCTAGCGCATCGGCTATGCGGCAGAGGTAGTAAAGCACATCTGCTATCTCCTGCGGAAGGTCTTTGTACAAGTCGTCAGGCTTGTGGCCTTTCGTATAGTATTTGTACCTGAAGATTTTCTTTATCATATTCTGCAGCTCTCCGGCTTCGCCTCCAAGCGCCGCCGCAGCGTAAAGCAGCTCCACATCCGCATGGTCAAACTCTCCATCATATTCGGCATTCCACGTCTTCCTTGTCTCTTCAATAAACCTATCCATATCCACTAAAACACCATAGTAAATTCAACAGCACAAAATAACCCGCTAATTAATATTAAACTATCCATTCATAAATTATCATGGCATCAGAGTATATCGCAATAATAATATTCATGGCCCTCTCCTTGTTCATGCCATTTTCAATGATACTCACATCTGTGATGATAAGGAAGAGGAGCGTAAGAGGCTCCGTTGAGAACTCAAATTACGAGAGCGCGGAAGACAGCACAGGCTCAAGGATAAGCATAATGAATGAGTACTTCCACTACTTTTCCATGTTCCTTGCATATGAGATAATAGTCGCGATAGTGCTCATATGGGCAGCATCTTCAGGAGAGCTGGTAAGGGAAGCCGGAGTCGTAGTTCTATCGCTTGCAGTTTTTGGGTTTGTGATGGAGCTCTTCGTCTCCAAACTTGCTGTGGTTGATTACGATGGATGAATGGGAACAAGGCAATCAGGCAACCGATGCGAGAAGCGAGATGAATGAGCTTGTAGCCCAGTCAATGAAGAACTACGAAGTAAAGCCGAATGCCATTTTTGCGAAGCTTTCTGATATATCTGGGGCCTTCTCAAAAGGTCTGATAAATTGGTCAAGGTCTAATTCAGTCTGGCCCCTCCAGTTCGGCCTTGCATGCTGCGCCATAGAGCTCATGAGTTTCGGATCGCCAAGGATAGATGCAGAGAGGAAGGGATTCCTCCTCTTCAGGTCCACGCCAAGGCAGTGCGATGTAATGATAATAGCAGGCTGGGTTACAAAGTCCATGATTCCTGAGATAAAGCGCCTCTATGAGCAGATGGCAAGACCACGGTATATTGTATCGTTTGGGGAGTGTGCAACTTGTGGCGGGCCATGGTTTGAGAGCTATAATATAATACGCGGTATAGATCAGGTTCTTCCGGTAGACGTGTATGTCGCAGGATGCCCGCCGCGGCCTGAGAATCTATTTGACGCATTGATGAAGCTCCAGAAGAAGATAGGTGGAAAAATTGAAGATTGAGAGGGAACACATCAAGGAAAAGCTGGAAGAGATGAAAAAAGCCGGATTCGACTATCTGGAGAAGATTACTGCGGTAGACTACTCTGATCACATTGACGTAATATACATGCTAGAAAACATTGAGGGGAGCAAGGAGGAGATCGTGGAGGTCACAGTCCCTGCCGAAGATGCATGGGTGCCAAGCGTAATGAAGCTCTTCCTGGCTGCAGACTGGTATGAGAGGGAGATGTCTGAGATGTTCGGAATAAATATCGTGGGGAGAAATGCGGAGAGGCTCCTCCTGGAGAAATGGGACGGGAAGAAACCGCCGCTTAGGAAGTCCTTCCAGTGGGGAATGCCATACGAAGAAGGTGCTAAATAATGGCGGTAACAAGGATAAACATAGGCCCTGTGCATCCCAGCACTCACGGGGTCCTTCGCCTCGTTGCTGACATAGACGGCGATACAGTGGTAGATGTCCAGCCGCACATCGGATTCCTTCACCGCGGAGTCGAGAAGCTTGTAGAGACCAGGATGTTCATGCAGAACCCGCCATACATGGAGAAGCTGGATTACGTCTCTCCCATGTCATACGACGAAGCTTACGTTGCTGCTGTCGAAGCGGCAATGGGGGTTGAAGTAAAGGAGCGCGCACAGTACATAAGGGTAATACTTCTTGAGCTTCAGAGGATAGCCAGCCACCTTCTCTGGATAGGCACTATGTGCAATGATATAGGGCAGATGTTCACTGCATTCATGTGGGGCTTCCAGGACAGGGACATGGTCCTGAACCTTCTCGAAGAAGCCGCTGGCGGAAGGATGTTCTACGTAAACATGAGAATAGGCGGGATGGTGCGCGACCTCCCACCAGACTTTACGGATCATGCTCTGGAACTGATGGACTACATGGAGAAAAGAGTCAAAGAGTACGAGAGATACCTGGAGAGGAACCCCGTATTCATGGAGAGGATGAAGGGCGTCGGGGTGCTGTCATATGAAGATGCAAAGAATCTTGGAGTCACAGGTCCCGTACTCCGTGCATCCGGAGTTAACTTCGACGCGAGGAAGAACAAGCCTTATTATGTATACCAAAAACTTCATTTCTCCACGCAGGTGCAGATGGCAGGGGATAACCTTGCAAGATACAAGGTAAGAATGATGGAGATAAAGGAGAGCATACGCCTAGTAAGGGAGGCGATAAAGCTGCTTCCTGATGGTGACGCCCTAGGAATGCCAATAAAGCTTATACTTCCTGCAGCAAAGAACCGCATCTCGATTGTGAGCCGCGAGCTTCCAAGAGGTGAGTGCATCATGTACCTCGTAGCAGATGCACAGAAGCCGTACAGGCTCTCCATAAGGTCTCCCAGCTTCATAAACCTTGCAGCCTTGAATTTTCTCGCAAAGGGGCAGCGCACGGCAGACATGTTCGGAATAATGGGGACGCTTGACCTGGTGATGGGCTGTGTTGACAAATAACCTGCAGTTTCCTTCCGGCATGGGGCTGAATGTAACCTCATACATAAACTCCCCTAATCCGATATACTCGATAGGAGGGATAATAGCATTCGCCATAATAGTGGCAATAATAATATCCATTTTCGGTTACGTATTCGGCTGGCTTGAGAGGAAGATGATAGCCAAGGTGCAGCACAGGCACGGACCTACATATGTAGGCAAGTTTGGCATACTCCAGAACTTCGCAGATCTGGTGAAGCTCCTTGCAAAAGAGGATATAATACCAGACGCTGCCGAGCGTACCCTATACATAATAGGCATGCCTCTTCTTGTCTCAATCTCGATATTCCTGGTTCTGCTCCTGCCCTTCGCACCATCCCTCCAAGCGACAAACTTCGCTTTCGGAATACTTATAGTCTTCGTGCTGCTATCTTTCACACCAATCCTCCTATTCATAACTGCATTCAGCACGAGCAACAAATTTGCAGATATAAGTGCTCAGAGATCCGTACTCATACTGCTAAGCTATGAACTTCCAATGATACTCGCAGTTGCAGCGGTGGGGATAGCCGCACACGGATACAACATAGCCTCCATAATAAGTGCGCAGTCAAGCGGCATATTCGCAATATTCATGCCGCTTGGCCTCGTCGTACTATTCATAACCATGCTCGCGGAACTCGAGAGGCCGCCATTTGACCTCAGGGAAGCGGATTCGGAACTTATAGCAGGGTGGCTAACTGACATGAGTGCCCCATATTACGCACTCTCCCTATTCCTTGATTACTCAAGAATGCTGCTAGGGAGCCTCCTGATAACAATACTATTCTTTGGAGGATGGGAAGGCCCTATACTGCCGCCGATAGTATGGCTTCTTGCAAAGGCCTCGATAATAAGCATATTCATAATCGTAATAAGGGCCACTACGGTAAGGATGAGGATCGACAGCATACTCAAGTTCGGATGGAAATGGCTCCTACCCCTTTCCCTGATAAACCTTGTGATTGCATATATAATATTTGCCTGAGAAATGAGAAGAAGTGGAGGAAATGATAAGCCCAATAGCAAAATCCATAAAGGCCCTCGGCGAGAAGAGGTTTACCACCGAATTTCCTGAGGAACGAGAGTCTCTTCCGGACGATTACAGGGGCATGCTGCGCCTTGACATGGACACATGCATAAGCTGCTTCGCCTGCGAGAGAATATGCCCAAACAAGACCATAACGATGGTGGATGTGATAACAGACAAGGGTGTAAAGAAGATGCCGCAGATAGGGATAGAGCGGTGCCTATTCTGTGCGCTATGCGAAGAGGTCTGCCCTCCAAAGTGCCTTACCCTGAGCAAGAACTACGATTACGGCGTATACGACAAGAGAGACCTCCTAAAGAGGCCTGAAGATTTGGAGTAGGTTTGTGGGAATGCTATTGCAGTATGCCTTCGATATAACTGCATTTATCCTCGCTGCAGCATCGGTAATGCTCTTTGTCCAGAGAAAGATACTATACGCTGTACTAATGCTCGTAATAGCATTCGCATCAAGCGCATTCATATTCGTGCTACTCAACCAGGTGCTCGCAGCATTCCTGCAGCTATTCGTATTTGTTGGAGGGCTCTCTACGTACCTTGTCGTTGCCGTATCGCCTGAGCAGAAAGGTGCAAACTTATCCAAATTGCCTTACTTTGTTGCAGGTGCAATAATAATAACTGCTGCATTGTCACTTATGGTGCTGAGAATACCACAGGTGTACCTAACCTCTAATCAGAACCTCGTAGATGCAGCAGTATCAGCATTCTCAGGCACATACGCATTCCTGCTCTATCTTATAGTTATACTGCTCTTCTCTTCGACTATAGGCACTGTACTGCTGATAAGGAAGCATATACGCCTGGTGTAAAGATGATACTATCCACATATATCGTAGCGAGCGCCGTGCTGATAATGGGGATAGCGCTTGCAGGCCTGCTCTCCGACAGGCACTTCATAGCAATAATGCTTGGCATAGAGCTCATATTCGTTGCAGACACTATCCTGGTGATAGGCGGCTTCTCCCTATACCAGTCACCGAATCCCGCGGCAGTTGTAATGCTTGTAGGGATATGGGCAGTAGCTGCGGTGGAGATAATAACCTTAATAACCTTCTATGTCTACATGAAGGCAAACCGGATAGATTTCGACGTAAGGAAGCTCTCAAAGCTTAAGTGGTAGAATGCTTGCACTCATACTTCTTCTCCCGCTGCTTCTCGGCGCCTTTCTCTCTCTGATAGTGCCTGGGGCAAGAAACGTCAAGTATATCGCATCGGCCCTTAGCCTTCTCTCGCTTCTCATGCTCCCGTTCGTATCACACAGCGCATCAAGC
This sequence comes from Microcaldota archaeon, assembly GCA_021835105.1. The sequence goes on along the minus strand of JAKBQS010000035.1, from coordinate 2,877 downwards.
CTTACTTGGCTCTCGCTGCAGGGGATAACCCTGAGCATATCCACCCAGATAGCGCCGCTTAATTTCGTCCTTCTTCTGGCAGTCCTAGTAATAGGGCCGCTTATAATGGCTTACTCGGCAGGATACATGGACAAGCTGAGCGAGCACAGGCGCTTCTACTCGGAGATGCTTATATTCGAAGCGGCAATGGTTCTTTTTGCAATAAGCGCAAATTTCGTATCCTTCTTTATCGCATGGGAGTTCCTTACGCTTATGAGCTACATGCTGATAGGGTTCTGGTACTCTCGCCGCTCCGCAGCGCACGCTGCAAGGAAGGCGCTTAGCATAGTCTTCATAGGTGACATCGCACTATTCTCAGCAATAGTGATATTCTTCGTATCATTCCATACGCTCCAGTTCTCAGCAATCATAAGCGCACTGGGCGCTTCAGGATCCACGCCTACCATGCTCGAATATTCCGGTGCGCTCCTCCTCCTCGTTGCAGTATTTACAAAATCTGCGCAGTTTCCTTTCCATGAATGGCTTGCGGATGCGATGGAGGGGCCCACGCCTGTATCTGCCTTCCTGCATTCAAGTACGATGGTAAAAGCAGGCGTATTCGCTGTGATATCCCTTCTTCCCATATTCCTCGCATTCGGCGCCACGCTGCAGGAGACCATACTTGCATTCGGTCTGGTAACTGCGGTGCTCTCAACTCTAAATGCGCTCAGGGAGACACATATAAAGAAGATAATAGCGTATTCAACAGTGCAGGAACTGTCCCTCATGCTTGTCCTAATAGGGATAGGTGCGTACCTTGCCGCGATATTCTTCTTCTTTGTCCAGAGCTTCTACAAAGCCCTTGTATTCTTCGGATCTGGAACCGCGATGGAGGCTTCAGATAGTGAGAGCCTATACGATTCAGCAGGGATGAAATCAAACCGGCTAGTTTACATTACAACTGCAGTATCTGTTCTCTCCATAGCAGGAATAATTCCGTTCTCCGGATTCTTCGTAAACACATTTATAGGATACTCAATACCATCCTACACGTCTCCTTTCTACATATTCTTTTCCGCCATAGCGCTCCTTACAAGCCTTTACATATTCAGATGGTTCGCATACCCCTCAAAGAATCCAGTGCATGTAATCTCAGGTATTAGATACAAAGCCACGGCGAAGAGCATGTCATATCCAATGGCAATTCTTGCCGTACTCTCGCTTGTTTCAATAGGCTTCGCCATATTCCTTATGAACCCTTCATACATCTCAAGCTATCCTGCATACTTCAGTCCCGGTGCAGTAGGGATCCACATCACAGATGCGCTGATAGAGACTTCAATAGCAATAATAGGCTTCGCTGCTGCATATCTGTTTTACTGGCGCAGCAAGGCACCTGCTGGAGAGGCTCTGCCTCATGGGGTAATATACACCAGATACACATTCAACAGGCTGTACGACCTTACAGCAGCTCTTCTAACCATTGTAGGTTCAGGAGCGTACATATTCGACTCGTACCTGAACTACTCAATAGATACATTCGGCAGGTGGGTAATGCAGCTTGGGAACGTCGTGCGCAGGGCTTCTTCCGGAAATATAAACAACTACGCCCTCGCATTCAGCGTTGGTCTCCTGCTCCTTTTCGTTTACGCTTATCTGGTAATATAAATGTCAACATACGCTTACGCAGAAATTGCCTTTCTCTGTGCATCACTGCTGCTCTTATTCGGCGCTCTGGCCATAAGGCTCTCAGGAAGGAAGCGCACGCAGTTCACCTACAACGCCGTGATGCTACTGGTTCTTATCGTCCTCTCCGCGTATCTGATAATAGCAGGTCCAGCTCCTGATACCTCTGTAAGTATTGTAAGTATATCTTTCAATGCATTCTCTGCACTCCTCTTCTTCCTATTCTCATTCGGCATGCTTATGGTAAACCTTCTTGCGTATGAGTACTCATCCAACTACGCCGATTTCGCGCTGATGTCTGATTTTGCCCTTCTTGGCATGATAATAGTTGCATCCTCCGCATCCCTCGTTAGCCTATTCATAGGCCTTGAACTTACCAGCATACCTACCACCTTTGCGATACTTCTCGAGAGGAAGAGCATAGAGCCTGCAGTTAAATTCTTCATAATGGCTTCAATATCCATAGCTATCTTTGCCTTCGCCGCAGGCATCTATTATGTGCTGACAAATTCCCTTGCCCTATCCCCTGCGCTCCAGGAGGGCGCTCTGGCCTTTGCCGCATTCATCTTCATAGCCTCGCTGAGCTTCGATGCCTCAATATTCCCATTCAATATCCTCATACCTGATGTTTATGAGGGGTCGCGCCCTTACATCACCGCAATGCTTGGCGGGATCAACAAGAAAGTCGGGTTCGCAGCGCTCATACAGATAATGATTCTGCTATTTTTTGCATATAATGGGCTCTTCATAGCCGTGGCCATTCTCTCAGTGGTAACGATGTTCTACGGCAACCTGCCTGCGCTCTCACAGTCTGGGATAAAGAGGCTCTTCGCGTACTCTTCAATATCGCAGGCCGGATACATACTCATAGGCATAGCTGCCGACTCCGCGCAGGGCATTACGGCCAGCCTCTTCCAGATATTCGCGCATTCGTTCGCTTTCATAGGAATATTCGCGATATTCGCGCTCATGGAGAGCCGCGGCCGGACGAAGATCTCAGACATGGCGGGGCTCTCATCGGAAAATCGCCTTGCCGCCTTTGCCCTTGCAATATTCATGTTCTCATTTATAGGTGTACCATTTACCATGGGATTCATAGGCAAGTTCCTGCTCTTCCTGAGTGCCGTTAACTCCGGCCTCTACTGGCTCGCAATAATAGGGATTATAAACAGCGTAATATCCATCTACTATTACTTCAGGTTGCTCATAGCC
>JAKBQS010000034.1 GCA_021835105.1 Microcaldota archaeon | reverse complement strand
ACGCACTCAACTGCGTGTTGTTTAACCCTGAGTCATTGGCTATCGATGAAAGCTCATTTTTTGATATGTAGCTTCCTGTGTATATCCTGTTCAAGCTTTGCTCGAATGAACTGAAACCAGATTGTGTAGATGCACATAGAATATATTCGCCTAATTGATCTGCATTTTGCACACCGTAGGAATTTGCCACCTGCTGCGAGTACTGCGTGAAGAGCACCTTTATTGATGCATTTACCCTTGAGCCGAACCTGCTGCGAAGCTGCGTGAAATTGTTCAGGCTTGATATGGATCCTGGCGCATAAGGGTCAACAAACCAGTAAACGCTTGTTGCATTGGTGGAGTTGCACTCTACTGCCCCGCTGCCTAGGCGAACAACGCCATAACTCACTACGGTATTGTTTCCTGATGATACGGGTTTTGAGGTTTCTATATACGGAACTATATCGCTTAGATTTCTGTCACTGACCATGGCTGAGAAATAGTATGTTGAGTTGTTTCCCGGCTCTTGGAAAGGAACTTGCACGTACCATTCTTTTAATGCAGTAATGTAAGAAACGGTCATCTGACTGACATTTGATATGAATGGGAGGACCGACAATGAAGTATTGGAAGACTCGTAATCTGCCAGATAGTTCTCGAATGCACTTTTTACCTGGGCAGAATTGTGTATAGGTGATACGCATGTTCCATTCACAGATCCGTAGGTGCATGCCGATGAGGTATTGGAAGTTATTGATGCAACGGGTTGCTCGAGATAGTTGGATACTATAAGTATTGCAGCCATTATCACTACAAGCGCTATCAGGGCGATATGTATATTGTCAAGCCCACCGAATTTTCCAACAGGCTTTACCAGGATTTCTGCAGAGTTGCTATTCTTTTTAGTCTTTTTTACAGGCATTTTTATTCACCATAAACGGGCCCGGCGGGATTTTCAATGAGTTTTTGAACCCGCGACCATCACCTTAGGACGGTGCCACTCTATCCAAGCTGAGCTACGGACCCGTATTACACCTTATTCTGTAGATAAACATATAAAAATTCCTAGTTGGAGGCTCAGGACTCTGTCGTATGGCATTAAGCTTCTTGCAGAACAAAAACTCAGGATGTGTGCATATTTGCAAGTCTTTCTTATGATCGCACAGGAAGTTCTGGCTTGCTCATTCCGCCCCTGTTTGTAGGGCACGTAAGGCAGCGTGGACCACCGCCTTCTGTAATTATATTCGGCATGCTAATCTCTATGACCTCTACCCCCGCATCTGCGAGCCTCTGGTTGGTAATTGCATTTTCTTTTACTGCTATTACTTTTGATTCGCTTATTGTAAGAACATTGCAGCCAAGAGATGGCTGCTCTGAAGGGTCTGCAATAACCACTTCATAGCTGTTATTTTTTAGATAATCAAGAAACGCATGTGGCAGGCGGCTGGTATCTGCAAGGACCTTCTTTCTGCCTATGACCGTGAATAAGACATCTAGGTGCAGCTCCTCATGTTCTACCGCAAGGAAAGTTATATGCGGAAAGGCTTTGACAAGCTCCTTGAACCCTGCCATATTGGTTCTCTGCCCTATCCCTACAGCGATAACATTTGACTGCAGGATTATCACGTCGCCGCCCTCTATGAACGAATCCGTACCTGATATCTTGATTGCATTGCCATCGTACTCCAGCTTCTCTGCTGCCTCGGTCTCATACCTCCTGTTCTCCGGGCGCATTCTCCCTATAACCAGCGTATCCCCAATCACGAATGATGGGTCCCTGGGAAACATGCCGTCCTTTTCTATATCGCTCGTCCATGCGCCAGACCTTTTAACTATTACGCCGTTTGCTTTGAGCGCATCCACTAAGGCGATGTGCTCCGCGCCCATAGCAACCGTATCTACTATCTCTGCTGTTGATCGCGAGACGCTGTTGTTTTCTCGTGTAGATTTCACCCGCGGAGTTATGGTCGGGGTATAGCCTACAACAGCCTCCCTGAGTGTCTGGTATTCTGAGCCTACATCCAAGGGCAATGAGAGGCGTGCCACGGAAGGCATTGTTCCTAGGCGCCTGAATATGATGAGACCATCGCCGCCATTTTCTTTTATGTAATCTATTCCTGCATACCCCTCTTTTAGAAGGAGCTGGCATGTATTCTGCAGATGCTCAGGCCTGCCATTCAGCTTCACTGCAATCTCTTGGCTGTTTGGATGGTGAAGGTTTGATGCTTGAGTTTCTTGCGTTACCGGTATTTTTGAACGCAGTACCTGCGATGTATGATAGTCATGGTCGAATGCAAGAGGGTTTTTGTTTATTGGCTTCTCCAGTGTAAATGTCACTTGGCTGTTTTCAAGTGTACATCCTACAATCGAGAACCCGTCGCTTACCGCTATGCTTATCGCAACTACATTTGCGTGTCCTATTCTTACAATCGCCTTTTCAGAATTTGAATCCTGTGCTGCCCTGCTTAGGCTCTTTAGAAATTCTTTGACTTCGTTTGGATTGGATGACTGCATTTGCAGTGGCTCGCTGCGTTCGGTGGGCTTTTGGATTTTGCGCGTTCCTTCTTGAAGGGCGCGGAGATGTATCTGATTAAAGCGTGCAATTATCTCTTCCCGGGTAGCCGGCTTTGACATTGACGGATCCATTGGAAAGACTATGGAGTTTTGACTAACCCGTAGCTCTTTGACATTCATTTTCCCACATATTATTATTGAAAATTTTCCTATTTAATGATTATCGTACGTTATCGAGGAAGTATTTTGAAAGTGCATGTGCTGGCGCTAACGCAATCCTTTTTCCATCATTCTTAAGTGCGCATTTGGCATTATTGTAATTCATAAAGATACAGACTCAATTAGGGAGATTATCAGGCTTTTTAATTGGTATAATTCGCGTATGCTTATGCACTCGGAATTAGAGTGCGGATTGATCCCTCCGCTGGCCATTATCAGTATGTTTGGATATTTTCCATGCAGCACATTTGCCTCGGTTGTGGCTTTAAGCCCGTACATCTCGAACTTCAGGCCTGCGGCTCTTGCGGCTTTGCGTGCAAGCTTCGCTATCCTGCTATTTATGTTTACACTGAACGGCTGCTTGGTGTCTTTGTCTTCGTAGAACTTAAATCCGCACCCCGTAGTATCGCATGCCTCTTCCAAAGCGCTTTTTATTTCAATCAGGCGCTTTGCCATCGACTCCATGCTCCTGCCCCTCACTTCCCCCTCCATTACGACTATTCCTGGGATGATGTTCGTGCGTGCTCCTCCGCTTATCGTACCGATATTCACGATGCTGCCATCCGGATATACGCCGAATTTCTGCTTTGAGATTAGAAGCCCCGCTGCCTTGAGCGCATTCCTGCCTGTTTCCGGAGCGAAAGCTGCATGCGCCTCTTTGCCGATTATTTTTATCTTGAAGCTTGAATGGCCAAGAGCATCATTCATGAATGTCCCCGGGTGTCCGGAACCATCTATTACGAAAGTGTAATCAGGGCTTGGTGATATATTGATGCTGCTTGCACCCATTACGCCCTGCTCTTCATTGACGGAAAACACGGCTATTACATTGCAGTGGTCCTTCTTCTTGAATTCCTTCATGGCAGATAGAAGTGCTGCTACAGAGGCTTTGTTGTCCACTCCGAGTATTGTTGTGCCGTCGCTGCGTATTATTCCTTTTTTAATAGTAGGCTTTATGGGCGTCTTCCCGTCTTCTACCGTGTCCATATGCGCTACAAACATTATTGTTGGCCCTTCTCCTTCTAGCTTTGCTATGAGATTGCCGGTATTGCCTCCCGTTTTCTTGTTTGCCTTGTCAAAATGGCAAGGTATGCCATTCTGGGAGAGGTATTTGCTTATGTACATGGCGGTATTGAGCTCCATGCTGCTTGGGGAACTTATCTTAACCAGATTGCAAAAAAGCTTTTCTAGTTTTGCATCTCGCTCTGCTGCTTTTTTACTTTCAGATGGCATTATCTCAGTCCCGCTTTGAGCTATTTAACGGCCCTGCCATATACTGGGCCTTCGTCAGCTTGTAGAAATGCCATGTCTGGTCGAGTTCCTTTACGTTAACCCCAAGCGCTGCAATCTCGTTTATTGATATTTCGGTGAAGCCTATAGCGTTTTTAAGCAGCGCCTCGCCCATGCTTGCATCGTTCTTTACCTCAACGACTACCGCATCCGGCCACTTGGCGAATATTAGGTCAAGCACGGTGTGCGTAAGTGAGCCGTTTATGCCCTGCTTCCTGAAGTCCTCGTGCGTTACTACGGTACGCAATTCCAGGCATCCTGGCCATGCGTCTATTGCCATATGTGCCACAGTTTTTCCCGTTTCAGGATGCTTCACTACGAAAGACATACCCTCTTTCACCCATGCCTGTAGCTCTTCAGGAAGCCCTTTCTCTATGAGAGCCCCTGTGCTGTTTGCATCGTGGACCATCTTAAGTATTGCATCCATATCAGCAGGTTCTGTAAGCATGAATTTGAACGCCTGCTTGCTTGCCTGCAACGGAACGGATTCGCCTGGTATGGGCCACATCTGGGCAGGAGACTCCTGCCGCCTTGCAACCATTTGCAATGCTTCATATCCACTGCCTGCGCCAGCTAGGTTTTTAGCAATTATCTTATTGGTCATTTTTACCATTCTGCCTTTGATTAAGTTAAGTGCGGGATTATATAAATATTTTATGACACATTTGTTATAAATTAGAAGAAATGTGTACCAAATTATACATTTTTACCGTACTCATCTGCTATCTTTTTGTACGCATCCCTGAATGGCACGCCCGTGGCTACAAGATCATATGCTCTTGAGGTAGCATATAGCTCATCGGACATTGCCTTTGCGCAATTTTGCCTGTTGACCCTTAAGTTTTTGAATAGCAGGGCTGCGATCTTAAGGCTGGCACTTGTAATCTCAAAGCCTTTAATAAGAGGTGCCTTGGTTAGGGAAAGGTCGGCATTATAGCCCGTAGGCAGATTGGCTATCAGGGACTGAACCTGAAATTCGTATCCCAGTATTATATGGTACTTCGCGCGCATAAGCTCGAGGAAATCCGGGTTGCGCTTGTTGGGCATCATTGAGCTCCCAGTCGTAAATTCCCTTGGAAGTTCGTAATAGCCGAATTCCGGCATCGTAAATGTTATTAGCTCTGCTGAGATGCGGTTTAGATCCAGCATAACCTGACTTAGCGCGTGCAATATAGTGGCTTCGAACTTGCCTCTGCTTAGCTGCGCGTAGATCGGGTTTGCTTGTATTCTTGAGAAGCCAAGCTCTTTTGCAGTATATTCCCTGTCAAGCTTTATCGGACTACCGTAGCCTGCACCTGTCCCTAGAGGCGACTGGTCAATCAGCTTTAATGCTGCTTCTAGAAGCGTTATATCATCGTTTATTGCATCTATAAATGCACCGGCCCATAATCCTACCGATGATGGCATAGCTTTTCGTGTATGGGTGTAACCTGGAAGTTTTACATCGCCGTACTTTTCTTTGAAATTGCGCATTGATTTGGTCAGCTTCCCTGCAAGGGATATGCATACCTTGAGATTCTCCCTAGAATATAGCCTGAGTGCAACCAATACTTGGTCATTTCTTGACCGTCCTGTATGGATCTTCTTGCCGAGCTGGCCCAGGTTCTCTGTCAGATAATTCTCTATTGCAGTATGACAATCTTCATCTTCCTTTGAGATCTCAAATTTTCCCAGCTCAAGGAGCCTTATTATTTTATTCAAGGAAGAGGCAAGCATGGATGCCTCCTTTGGAGTTAGTATGCCTATCTTTGCAAGCATTTTGGCATGGGCGATGGAGGCTATGCAATCGTACTTCGCTATCTTAAGGTCAAGCAGGTATTCTTCTCCCGCTATGTAATCCTCTACCTCACTGTTTATCGAGTAGCCCTTGTACCATAGCTTCTTTGCCTTCATCGGCTTACCTCATTTGCCCTCTTCTGCCCATTTGTAAGGCAATTTGCCCTTCATTGCAACGAAATGCGCCTTGAGGCGCAGGGCGTTTATGTTTATGAATCCTTTTGAGTCGAGTGCATTGAATCCGCCTTCCTCATCCATGCTCGACTGCTTCTGGTTATAAAGCGGCGTGAACGCCTCCCTGCCTATTACATTCACGTTGCCTTTGTAGAGAGATAGTATTACCCTGCCATCTATTGCTTCCTGGCTCTTGTCGAATGCATTCATGAGGAAATCCATTTCCGGGGAGAACCAGAAGCCATTGTATATAATCTCGGAAAACTTTGGAATCAGCATGTCGCGGATATGCATTACCTCCTTGTCCATCGCTATTCCTTCCAGATCCCTGTGCGCGATCCATAATATCGTTCCTCCAGGAGTCTCATAGACTCCGCGCGACTTTATGCCTATAAAACGGTTTTCAACCATATCAACTCTGCCTACCCCGTTCTCACTCCCTATCTTGTTCAGGTACAGGAATAGCTCCAGCGGTTTTGTTACAGTGACATTTGCGGTTTTATCAACCACCTTGATCGGATTTCCATCCTTGAATGATATTTCTATAATGGATTCCTTGCCGGGGGTATTGTCGATTGGTGATGTCCTTGAGAACACGTGTTCCGGCGGCCTGTATTCGGGGTCCTCCAGAACTCCTGATTCGTGGCTTATGTGCATTAGGTTTTCGTCCTCGCTGTACGGCTTTGCCTTTGTGGCCTTTATTTGTATATCGTACTTCTCTGCATATTTGATCATGTCGCTTCGTCCCTTGAACTCCGCAAGGAAATCCGGGTCTTTCCATGGAGATATTATCTTTATCTCAGGGTTAAGCGCATAGTATGTAAGCTCGAAGCGCACCTGGTCATTGCCCTTGCCTGTTGCGCCGTGCGCAACGTACATTGCACCCTCCTTCTTGGCTATATTTATCTGGGCTTTTGCAAGGAGCGGCCTTGCCAACGATGTCCCAAGGAGGTACCTTCCCTCGTACATGGCATTGCCGCGCATTGCGGGAAAGATATATTTGGTGACAAATTCCTCTTTCAGGTCTATTACGTATATCTTCGATGCTCCTAGGGCTAGCGCCTTCTTTTTGGCCGCCTCGAAATCCTCTTCCTGGCCGACATCTCCAAGGAAGCATATGACTTCATATCCTTTATTTACAAGCCATTTCAGTATCACAGATGTATCCAGACCGCCGCTGTATGCCAGTACCACTTTCTCTTTTTTTGCCATAGTTCTCATCTTGCGAAGCGCGATTGATAGATCAATAGGTTAGAAAGATATCTAGTATATGCCCGTTTTGCGTGGAGATGTGAATGCATTTATTATTTGGCCCGTTTTTATAATAAAATTTTCAATATAGATTAATGCCCAATTGTTAATAAGTTTGCCGCACCAATTAATAATAAATAGTATATATGTGTACCAAATGATACAGTGAATGCATGACAATATCTAATGTAGTACGGATGTATCTCAAAAGCAAGCCTTATACGCTTGAGGCATTGGATAGCGGAATAGTGAATTACAGTGCGCTCTCAAGGCTAATGCAGAAGCAGTTAGGAATTAAAAATTACCAGGCCATAAAGGCAGCAATAAGGAGATATGCGGAAGACAGGGAAGTGCTTAGGGAAGGGATAGAGATGCGCGCCCTAGGCATACTCAGGGAGAATAGGATGGCGCTTCTTGATGGAGTAAGGGTCATAATAGCCACCGGAGATTTGGAGATCGAGAACGATGCCAAGGTGAAGATGGATGACTATTACATATACCTGACAAGAAAAGACGTGCTCAGATCCTTAGATAGAAAAGCAAGGAAGAGCATTGTAAAAGTAAGGGACAACTGCTCTGCGATTATAATATATTCTGAGGAGGGGATAGAAGGGGCTTCCGGTGTTATAGCCTTCCTCGCATCACTTTTGGCAGAACAGAATATCAACGTGATAGAATTCATATCCTGCTACACAGAGACGATAGTGGTGGTCAGCAAGGAGGACTCGCTGAGAAGCTATTCGCTTCTTGCAGATGTAACCACACCACATTGAGCAGATTATTACAGTACACAAAAGGCAAATTGCAGGGCCCGATGCCCTGCGCACGGCATTGAACGCCAAGAACTCAGCACACAAACGGGATAAGGCGAAGATAGACTTACGCGGTCACGCCTTATTATCGTGCGCTTTCCTTCCCAGCTTTTCTGCGCGCGGACGCAATTGCTTGATATCCGATGAAGTGTAGAACCGCGCAACAGGCCAATACTTTCCTTCAGGCATCCGCATCACCTTGATAATCTTATTTTGCCTTTGCTTATATATACGCCTTTTATCTCCAACGTCTTATGTCTAATCTATTCCAAAGGAAACTGCTTTTATTGAGCCTAGCTGGCACTTCTTTCTTACAGGCATAATTCCATTTATATAATATGCTTCTCAATATTTTGTTGCGGATTTCTTATCTGGGAGATGGTTAAAGTGGACATAGTTTTTGTGACATCGAATAAAGACAAGGTGCGTGAGGCAAAGATGATTCTGAAGAACTCCGGGATAAGGCTAAAGGTTGTTCCCGAAGAACTTGATGAGATACAGTCATTGGATGTTAAGGTAGTTGCTTCATACAAGGCGCGTAGGGCTTATGAGATGACAAAGATGCGGATTATCGTGGAAGACACCGGTTTCTTTGTAGAGTGCTGGAACGGCTTTCCCGGAGCTCTTGCAAAACACATGCAGAAGGCCATAGGCAATGATGGAATAACATCCATGGTAAGCAAAAGCAACAGGAGAGCTTATTCGGAGACATCGGTGGCTTACTGCGATGGGCATACTACAAAGGTATTTAGCGGAAGGATTGAAGGAAGCATCTCGGATAAGGCAAGGGGTGCAGAAGGATTTGGATGGGATTTTATATTTATCCCAAAAGGGGAGAAAAGGACTTTTGCGGAGCTCGGAATAGCTGAGAAGAACAAGATATCGGCAAGAGGCATAGCTTTCAGAAAGCTTAGGGACTACCTTACAAAGTAGCGAATCGGCAGTTATTCAATCCAGCTGCGATAGTATCTTCTTCGCGGTCTCCTTTCCCAATACCCTCTCCGCGACACTGCGACCCTCTTC
>JAKBQS010000033.1 GCA_021835105.1 Microcaldota archaeon | reverse complement strand
GATAATAAAAATGAACGGAAAAATAGAACCCGCGCTCTCCAGGCTGCATAAACGATCCATCTCAGCTACTGACATATGCAGCCAATTCTGGTGCGAGAAGCAGATGGAACTGAACTACCTGAAACCTTCACAACCGACCAAAGAGATGGTTGGAGGATCAAGAATACACGAAAAACTCAAGGAAGCAGTCTACACAAAGCTTGACGCGGAGCCGGTTACCTACGGAGATATGCTATACAAGCAGGCATACGAGAATTACACGTCATTGCTATCTCTCAGGGAGAAAGGCATATGCCGCGAGCTTAAGATATACGGTTCATTCAACGGGTATCGCATATCCGGCCAGATTGACGAGATACGCATAGAAGATGGCAAATCAATGATAGTAGAGAGGAAAACAGTAAAGGACAGCAAGGCTCCAAACCCATCTACTGCCCTCCTGCATCATATTCAGATAATGCTGTACAGAAAACTCTTGGGCGACATACTTGAAGGGTTGTATACGTTTGATAACTTCCGCAATTCATACGGGATAGAGAAGATACGCACGTCTGATCAATTTGCATCAACGCTGGCTTCAATAGGGGTAAAGGAGGAGTTTATGGGCCTTACTAACATATTCAGGATAATGTTCAGAGAGGCTTCGTCAATGCAGCGGCTCAGCGACAGGCTACTGATAAGCTATATGAATAGGAGCGACGGGAAGGAGGCAACCGAGGTTTCGATAGATTATGACAGATCATTTATAGACGGAAAGCTTGCCTACGCCATGGGCTACTGGAACGGTGAGCGTGAAGCCAGCCCCGTAACAGAAGAGGAAAAATGGAAATGCAATTTCTGCAGATTTTTCAGGAACGAGTGCACGGTATGGTCTGCCGGAATATCCGCCGGCGGAGGTGTGTAAACCATGGCATTAGAATCTGGAATAACCAGCAAGTCAGACCTGCGCAATAAATTTTCAAAGGACTATTCAAAATATTATTCGGTAAAGCTCTTTGAGGATAAAGGATTCAAGAGACACAAGTGCAGGATATGTGGCATACCTTTCTGGTCCATCAAAGACAGGGACGTATGCGAAGACCCTGCGCATACCGAGTATTCCTTCTTCAGGGAATCTCCAAGGCAGTCTACGTATGTCGAGTTCTGGAAGAGCTTTGCTGATTTTTTCAAGAAGAACGGTCACGAGGAGATAAAAAGGTATCCGGTGGTAAGCAGGTGGAGGCAGGATCTATACTTTACAATAGCAAGCATACAGGACTTTCAGCGCATAGAAAACGGCAAGATGTCCTTCGAATACAGTGCAAATCCTCTCGTAGTGCCCCAGATCTGTCTGCGATTCAGGGACATAGAAAATGTCGGGATAACCGGCAGGCATTTTACAGGGTTCATGATGGCAGGGCAGCATTCATTCAATGCTCCAAAGGAGGGCTACTGGAAGGACCGGACCATAGAACTTAACTACAAGTACCTCACTGAGGTGCTTGGGGTAAAAGCAGAGGATCTTGTGTACACTGAGGATGCGTGGGCCATGCCGGACTTCTCCGAATTTGGCCCGTGTCTTGAGAGTTTTGCGAATGGAGTTGAGATAGTAAACAGCGTATTTACCGAATTTGAGCTTGTAAACGGTTCTGTAAGGGAACTCGACGGGAAAGTGGTAGATGTTGGCTGGGGGCTGGAAAGGCTTCTGTGGTTCTACACCGGGATGGACAATGCATACAGCGCAGTATTCGGGAAGATTGTTGAGAGGCTTGAATCCCGTATCTCTGCCGAGATAGACCAGAAGCTCTTCGCTAAATTCTCAAGATACTCCGGTGAGCTGAACATAGACGAGATAAAAAACCTGCGCACAAAGGAGGCAGAGCTGCTGAACAAGGCAGGCATAACCCCAGATGAGTATGCCAAGAAGATCAGACCGCTCCAGGCTCTCTATGCGGTTCTTGATCACATAAGAACATTACTCTTCGGGATATCGGACGGCTCTCTCCCTTCAAACGTGGGGGGCGGCTATAACCTGAGAATAATACTAAGAAGATCAATGGATTTCATAGAGAAGTACGATTTAGGCATAGACCTTACAGAAGTTGCCAGCGAGATAGCCAGAGATCTCAAGCCCCTATATCCAGAGCTTGAGTCCTGCATTTCCTCTGGGGAGTTCTCAAGGATAATAAAAGTCGAAGAGGACAGATATGCAAAGAGCAAAGCGAACGCTGGCAAGACAATAGATGCAATACTCTCAAAAGGCGGCACTGTAAGCATAGACCAACTTAAGGTAATGTACCAAAGCAATGGGATAACCCCTGAATTCATAATCAACGCAGCCGCATCAAGGGGAAAGAAGATAGCGCTTCCAGAAAGTTATTACGAGTCGCTGATAACCGGGGACATAGTGAAAAAGGAGAGGCAAAAGACCGCAGCATTGGATGTTCCGGAATCAATGCCGCACACCATACCTCTATACTACAAACTTACTACGGAATCGAGATCCAAAGTGCTATATGTTAAAGAGCAGTACGTAATACTGGATCAGACGCCATTTTATCCGGAAGGCGGCGGACAGGCAGCGGATACGGGAACGATAAGCGGCATAAAAGTTGTCGATGTCCAGAAGCAGAACGGAATAGTAATACATACGCTTGAGAAGGGTAAAAAGGAAGGGTCTATCTCGGAAGGCATGTATGTGGAAGCAAAAGTGGACGAGGATGCACGGATGCGCCTCATAGCGCATCATACGGCAACGCATCTTATAAGTGCCGCATCAAGGAAAGTGCTCGGTAATCACGCATGGCAGGAAGGTGCAAGGAAAGAGACTGACAAAGCACATATAGACATAGCGCACTACTCTGCCCTCACCGATGAACAGCTGGAAAATATAGAATCACTTGTCAACACTTGGATATTCAACGGAATAAGAGTCAAGGCAGAGGAGATGGACAGGGGAGACGCAGAGAAGCTATATGGCTTCGAGATATATCAGGGCCACGGAATACCATCAAAGAGAATGAGGGTAATAATCATAGAAGATAAAAAAGGAAATCTAATAGACGCAGAAGCATGCGGTGGGCTTCATGCAACCGGCATAGAAAACTATCTGGGCATAATAAAGGTAACAAGTTCGTACAGGCTGCATGACGGAATAGACAGAATAGAGTTTGTAGCTGGTCCGGCGGCATTATCATACTTCAGGAAAGAGGACAGGGAACTTAAGAGATCAGCATCTGCAATAAACTCCAGCGAATTCTCACTTGCGGATAAGGTTGAGGAGCTGAAGTCCGAAAGCCGGTCTTTCTACAAGAAGTCAGAGCACTACAAGGAACTCCTTGCAAGGCAGGTAGCGGATCAGTTTGCAAAAAGCGATGCAAAGCACGCGGAGCTTGACATGGGCCGTGATATGCTGCGCATGATAGCCAACCTTGCCATGCAGGGCGGCAAGGACATAATCCTTCTGTACAACCCGCAGGGAGATGTGGTATGCGCATCATCTCCAGCCTCAAAAATAAACGCTAGGGAATTCATAAGCGAAAAGCTTGGGCAGAAAGGCTTTGTAGGAGGAGGTTCCACAAATTTCGTCGAAGGAAAAATAAAATGAGCTGAATGGATGGGCATCGAGGATGCATTATACGCGATAATCATATACCCTGTAATATACATACTTCCCGCTTATGTCTCAAACGGGGCACCAGTGATATTCGGCGGTGGCACACCTATAGACATGAATCACAAACTCCAGGGCAAGCCCATATTCGGCAAACACAAGACAATACGCGGCCTTATATCAGGCATTCTCTCCGGATTTGCAATAGCCCTGCTGCTCTCATATTTTATACCTGGCATATTCCTTGCAGGAATCTCAATGAGTGTAGGGACACATATCGGTGACCTCACAGGAAGCTTCATCAAGAGGCGCCAGGGAAAGAAATCCGGGGAGAGAACACTGCTCCTTGACCAATACCCATTCCTGGTATTTGCACTGTTATTTGCCCTTCCATTTGGCGGTTTTCCATCCATTTGGGGGATAATCTTCCTAGTAATACTCACAGGACTGCTGCATCGCTCTACAAATGCTGCAGCCCATTCGTTAAAGATAAAGGACGTTCCATGGTAAGAGTAGAATTATTTGCAAGTGCATTCCAGAAAAGGCTTCGGATGCAATGCAGAAGCCAAGCTATAAATTATCTGAAGCCACTGTTAGCCAAGTGGGGTACTAAGGTCGTTTCCCCCTCAATAACCTCCTCACTTCTCCTGCTTTGAGCTCATTCACAAACCTCCTTGCCGCTTCCTAAAGTCTAGCTTCATATCGCTTCAGCAAGAAATTTTACTGCCGTATGCATCTCCCCAAGCCTTTCCCTTTCCAGATTAAGCCATGCTATTACACTAAATAGTCCAGAGCCACGGGAGAATATTAAGTATAATGGAAACTATAACTATTGCCGAAAGGTACTTTATCAGGTTCTTGTTCTTCACGTTTATGCTGTATATTCTCCACGCGTCGAAAAATGGCGCAGGGAGAAGGTTGAATATCCCAACAAAGAAATTGAGCATGAAAGAAAGCGCAAAGAGCTGATAAATAAAGTAGATCGCTTCATATCCCGTACTATTAGATATAGGCGCGGTTTCAGAAGAGAGGTAAACGCCTATCTTGCCGCTCTGGTTTGCCCTTATTGAATAATTGCCAAGGTTGGTCGAGAGCGAGACAAGGCTGAAAGGTCCATCACCTGCTGCTGCATTCTCAAGTGACGTTATATTCCCAACCGGATGACCATCCCATGAATATATGACCGTACCGCTGCTTATTATTCCGTTAGCAGGTGTATTTGATATAACCCCTGATACCACTATCCTGTTTGTTGTAACTGTTGGCATCACATATAGAAGCATAAGAACGGCGAGAGTCAGAAATACGGCAGATAGTATGAGGTTGGAGGAGACTCCTGCTATAAATATCCTGTTTTGCTTAATGGCTGGCAGTTTGGTGACTTGTTTCTCGTCAGGCTCTACGAATGCGCCCATGGGTATTATGCCAAACAGGACAACGCCTATCGACTTGAGTTTAACCTTGGCTCTCCTCGAAAGAACTCCATGAGAAAATTCATGTGCAACCAATATTATCACAAGCGCAATTATTCCGGATATAAGCGGTATGGTTATCCCTGGTATGACTGGTGACGCGCCAGGTATCTGCGAATTCAAAATTGCGTAATTTGGCTTCGCAGTTGTTATGGAGACAAAGATAAAGCTGGATATCCCATAAAGTATCTCCAATGCCCCGAATGCCAGAAACCCTACGGAAAACATGGAATACCCACCTATAAGAATAAAGACTGCGCCGAGGATTGAGAAAGTGCTCGTAGCATAATCGAGCACAAGGCCAAAGAACTCGGAAGGTGTCGCACTTATCGGTATGTTGCCAAGCCTGGAAGAGATCTGCGGGATATTGATAAACCTAAGGGAGAAGAAAAGTGCAGGTACTGCAAAGTAAAGAATCACCAAGTCGGAAATTATGCCGATTGCTATCATGCGCTTGCTTATCTTGCCTTTGAAGAGGAAGTAAGCCAACATGCCAAATCCTGCGGCAAGCCCCCAGTCTGCCATTACTTCCCAGAAATTATCTTTTCTTCCGGCAAGCCAATCCACGAATCCAGTTCCGTGCCTTGAGCCTAGCAGGTAAAGGCCAAAAGACCCGTTAAACCCATTGATTTTTGATATAACCATACCGGCTATTGCAAGAGTTATTATAGCCATTCCCCACTCGACAAGTATCCCTGCCCTGGATAAATACAAAGATACGATGGATACTATCGCTATGATGACTACAAGCAGCGTAATTGCGGTGACGGTTTCCCTTCTTCGCAATACGCCTTTATTTGTTTTATCCATGATTAATAGTACAGGGTAAAAAGTAATAAATGGTTGGTATCATGTCTGACTGCGAGATTTGCGGGAAGGAGATGAAGGAAGAATATGAGATAGAGCTGGAAGGCGCGCATCTGACAGTGTGCGAAGATTGTTCTCGCGGGAAGCCTGCGCAGAAGAGAGGAAATATTCAACATGTAGCCTCCCATCGCAGGGATTTTGGCGATTCTGAGCAGGACGAAGTAGTTGAAGGATACGGGACCATAATACGAAGGGCACGTGAATCGGCGGGCATAAGTCTCAAGGAGCTCGGAGAGAAGATTAACGAAAAAGAGAGCATTCTATCAAGAATAGAATGGGAAAAGACCACGCCTCCAGACAGCATAGCAAGAAAGCTTGAGAAGGAATTGGACATACGGATAATCCAGAAGAAGCCTGCGGTAAAGAGAGCATCTACTACGACCCAAACAAGAGAGGCTACGCTTGCTGATTTCATAGAGAAGAAAGAGGGTAAGTGAAGTGGCAGTCGATATAGGCAAGCTCGTATCCGAAGCAAAATCCAGGATAAGCATCGATGAGCTGAGCGGGAAGACCATAGCGATAGACGCATTCAATACCATATATCAGTTCCTTTCGATAATAAGGCAACCTGACGGAACACCGCTTACCGACAAGGATAACAGGATAACAAGCCATCTATCAGGCCTCTTGTACAGGACATCGCGGCTCATAGAAAATGGTGCAAAGCCTATCTTCGTCTTTGATGGTATACCTCCTACAGCGAAGAGAAAGACTCTCGAAGCGAGGATGAGCAGAAGAAGAGTGGCCCTTGAGGCATGGGAAAAGTCAAAATCTGAGGGTCTGCTCGAAGAGGCGAGAATGCATGCAATGGCAAGCACCTCAATAAACGAGTATGTGATAGGCAGCTCAAAGGAGCTCCTAAGGCTGATGGGCGTGCCATTCATACAGGCACCAGGCGAAGGGGAGGCACAGGCGGCACAGCTCTCAAGGGCGGGCCTCGCGGATGCGAGCGCAAGCCAGGATTACGATTCGTTCCTTTTCGGGGCTGAGGTAGTAATAAGAAACCTGACGCTTACAGGAAGAAGAAAACTGCCAAGGAAGAATGTCTATGTAGATGTCTCAATAGAGCGCATAGAGCTCAAGGAACTGCTTGGAAAGCTTGGCATAACGCTGAACCAGCTTATATGGCTGGGCATGCTTGTAGGCACGGATTTCAATCAGGGAGTAAGCAAGGTAGGGCCAAAAACAGCGCTTAAGATAGCAAGCTCGTGCAAGAGCCTGGACGAAGTGGTATCACTAGTACGGGAAAAATACGGGTACAGCTTCGAGACGGATCCTATTGAGATTGAACACATATTTACAAATCCTGACGTAGAGGAGATAAGTGCGGCAAGGTTCTCAGAAATATGCTCATCTTTCTCGGTCGACAAGGAAGGCCTGGTATCTTTCATGTGTGATAAGCACGGGTTTATGGAAGACAGGGTATCAAAGATAGCGGATACGCTCTCATCTGCAGGTGCATCGCGAAAACAAAAAGGTATAAATAGCTGGCTGTAAATAGAAACTTACAATCAGGTATGTGGCGATTAAATGCAAAAAACAGTCGGAAAGAAGAAAAGAAGGGTAGGGCGTACGCACAGGAAGATAAATGGAAAGCGGATACTGAAGCGGGTAGCAAGGGCCAAGCTCAAGAGAGCCAGAAAGCTAGGAAAGATCTGAGTAAACCTTATCATCGAATTCGTACGCAGTAGTCCCTTCTTCCCCTATTCCTATATCTGCGAGAAGTTCATCCCTGTCAGCATACGCTTTCGGTCCCATCTCCAGATCAAGCGAGATTATTCCCCCATTCCACCCAAAATAAACATTCGCGCTGGTCTTTCCAGGCTTTACGCATATCACCACCTTCGCGTCAGCGCTTCCCATTGCTATTATCATGCTGCATAAAAGTACTGCTTTGTCAAGAAGGTCACCAGCCATGTGCTTAAGTGTCTCTTCCGGCGACTGCCAAAAATCAAGCGGTATGGAAATAGTGTCTATGTTCTCATTCACATAAGACCATGCCTTTGCCGCTCCATCAGCAAGGTCTTTTGACGGCTCATACGAGCCAAAGGACCTAAGCAGCTCCATCACCACAGCACCAACATTCTGGTCCTTTGGCGATACGAATTCAGGCAGCTGCGATACGTATATTGCTTCCTTTTCCTCTATGTAATCTTTATACTTCATCAATATCTCAAGATAGACCATGTTATATTTCTTGGCAAGATCGCAGTCGTTTTTTTCCATGCAGAACACTTACTCCAAGACTATTGCAGTCTTTGTCTTAACAACCCCGTCTTTCGAATCTATATGGTTGAGAAGTATGTCCTTAAGCTGTCCAGTATCCCTTGATATTATCTTGAGAAGTATGTCCGCTTCTCCTGTAATCACGTGCCCCTCTACAACATATGCCAATCCGAGAAGTTCCTTCAGTAACATCTCTTGCGTCTTCCTCATCTTCTTCAGAAGATCCACATCTATATTCACGAAAACATACGATATTATTGGGAATCCGCACGCAGCCCAGTCTATGTCGCCTACGTACCGGCGTATGACTTTTGACTTCTCAAGCTTCTTCATCCTGAAGTGGACTGTGGATACCGGTATGCCAAGTTTCTTTGCAAGCGATGTATATCTGACTACACCTGAGTTCACTGCAAAAAGTATCTTGTAATCTGTATCATCCATAATTATGATTTACATTTTGGTATTAATAACCATTAGCCATACATTAAACCCTCTTGAAAACCCGTGGAGAAGGGCAAGGGCTACAGAAGTGCTGCGCTAAGAAAAGAATATAAATCAAGCAATACAATTACCAATAAGAATATGCTAGTTCTGCAAGTGGTCTATTGGCATCTTATATACGCATATCCGATGCGACCAAGGAAGGATCCTCTGTAACGATCAGAGGCTGGGTGCACAGGAAGCGAGAGAGCGGAGGCATAATATTTCTGGTAGTGCGTGACAGGACCGGCATCATTCAGGTGGCAGTGAAGAAAGACACTGTAGATGCTGCTTCATGGAACGCAGCACAGCAGGCAACCATAGAATCAAGTGTCATAACCGGAGGAACGCTTAACATGGACAAACGCGCCCCGACGGGATACGAAATAAAAGCATCAAAGATGGAAGTTGTAGGAATCGCAGAGCCATTTCCAATTACCGAATATCAAAGTACAGAGCTGCTGCTTGACAAGAGGCATTTATGGCTTAGAAGCCAGAGGATGACTGCAATAATGATGGCACGCTCATACCTATTCAGGTACACGCGCAGATTCCTCGACTCGCAGGGTTTCTATGAAGTAACTTACTTCATAGAAA
>JAKBQS010000032.1 GCA_021835105.1 Microcaldota archaeon | reverse complement strand
TGTGGAGCCTGAGATAGAGGAAGAGGTAGCAATAAAGTTCGAGGTAGAGGGCGAGCCAGGAAGGTTCCTCCTATGCACAACCTTCAGACCGGAAACGATATATGGTGTTACCAACGTATTTGTCGGTGAGAAAATCACTTATGCACTCTGTGCAATAAGCGGCATGGAAGGGCTCTACTACATCTCTTCCGCAGCTGAGAGCATACTGAAATACCAGTTTGAAATAGAGCAAAAGGGCGAGATAAGCGGGCTCGAGATGCTATCAAAGAGATGCAAGAATCCTGTCACTGGGGAAGTCGTGCCTATACTTCCCGGATACTTCCTGAAAGAGAAGGTAGGGACGGGCATTGTCATGTCCGTGCCTGCCCACGCACCATTTGACCTTGACGCACTTGCGCAGCTAAAGTCTGGAGGATATCCCACACAGCCTCTTGAGATAAAAAAAGTTATAGGGATAGATTCTGATTCTAACAAGCGCGCTTCCTCTGCTGGCGAGCGCAACATACCTTCCGAATATTATATAAGCATATCCGAAGCGGAAGGAAAAAGCAGGGAGCAGGCTTTGGAGGAAGCTACAAAGCTCGAGTACAAAGATGAATCACATTTCGGCAAGATGCTCCTCGGTGCTGAGGCAGGAATGCCTGAGCCTAAGGCCCGAGAACTCCTTAAGAAAAAGCTCCTAGAAAATACAAACGCTATAAAAATATATTCTATGGCGAATTCCCCCATATTCTGCCGCTGCGGATCTGAGATAGTTGTAAAAGTTGTAGATAATCAATGGTTCCTGAATTACGGAAACGAAGGATGGAAGGCGTCAGCGCAGGAAGCGTTGGGGCTTTTGAATGTACTTCCTGCGAAGAGCAGAAAGGCATTTGAATCTGCAATAGGGTGGATTGATCTTCGCGCTGTTGTCAGGGCGCAGGGGCTCGGTACACGATTCCCGTATGACAAAGAGTACATAATCGAATCCTTATCAGATTCTACGATTTACATGAGTTTCTATACCATATCCCACCTGATAAGGGATGCAGGCGAGGATCACCTGACAAAGGAGTTCTTCGACTACGTATTCCTAGGGAGAGGCGATGCGGATTCTGTATCCAAATCCTCTGGAATAAGCTATGAATTGCTCAAGAAGTGCAGGGAGTCATTCGTGTATTGGTATAAGGATACCTCAAGGCATTCCGGCCCAGACCTTATATTCAACCACCTTACCATGTACATATTCAACCACTCCGCAATATTCGATAGGGAGTACTGGCCGAAGCAGATAGTGGTAAACGGATCTGTGCTTATGGAAGGCGAGAAGATGTCCAAAAGCCTGGGGAACATAGTGCCTCTTGCAGACGGAATCAGGAAATACGGGGCAGATCCAATACGTTTCGTAGTGGTGTGCGGTGCAGACTTATTCAGCGATTCTGAGTTCAGCGATTACGCGGTAAGCGGGGTTAAGGAACGCATAGCATACCTATACGATGCATGTAAATCCGTAGGAACGTTCGAGTCTGGGAAGCTTACAGATATAGACTACTGGCTTTACTCAAGGCTCAGCATGAAGATAAGCCGGGCAACCGAGTGCATGGAAACTCTGGAGCTTAGAAGTGCATCAACCTTAGTGCTATACGATTCGGTAATAGAGCTAAAGAAGTATTTCGCGCGCGGAGGAAAGAACAGCATTGTCATAAAGGAATTCCTTGATAACATCGTCCTTCTTCTATCTCCCATCATGCCGCATGTGGCCGAGGAATTGTGGGAGACCCTTGGAAATTCTAAATTTGCATGCGCACAGAGCTGGCCCATAGCGGACAGCGGCGCGGTAAATAATGGCCTTGAGCAGCTTGAAGAGATAATAGACTCAACTATGGCTGATTGCAAGCAGGTAATGTCTCTTGTAAACAAGAAAACAGGCGCACCGCCGGAAAAAATCACGCTTATATCTCCTGCAGACTGGAAGGTGCAAATATGGAACAAGGTTGCAGAAAACAAGAACGTCTCCGCGGTAAAAACCGCATTAGATGAGGACAAATCCATTGATGTGGAGTTGAAGGCAAGGGAAGCCGAGTACATATCTCATCTTGGAAAAAGGGTCGGCAGCCTGAACAAGCTGTGGTTTGATGCCGAACAGGAATTTCTTGCTCTTGCTGAAGCTGCGGACTACATGTCCTCAATTGTAGGTTGCAAGGTTGTTGTGGAGAAGGAAGAAGTATCGAAATCCGCGAGGGCTGGGCGTTCAATGCCTGACAAGCCGAGCATAGATGCATCTTGATCTCTCATATCCTGAGTCCTGAATAGAACATTGAGAATATGAAGGCTATCACAAACAGATATATCAAGTTGAATATGCTGAATCCAAGGAAGAGCAAAAGCACTCCGAGGACGAGGAGGAAGCTGACATAAACTGGCTTGTTCCACCTAAGCACCTTGCTGCCATCAAGCGGATATATCGGCAGCATGTTGAAGTACGCAAGAAGAACGCTTATCAGCATTGTTACTCCAAGTGCGCTTGCAATATAGCCGTGTTGACCTACAAGTAGCAGGAGTATAAAAGAGCCTACAAACACCGCAAAATTTGTGAGCGGTCCAGCTATAGATACAATGCCCTCCTCCTTCGATGTGAACCTGCTGGTGTATATCATCGTTGCACCAGGTATGCCTATCAGAAAACCAAATATGCCTGTGCCAAGGGTTATAAGAAGTCCCATGTCCGATTTCCTGAATCCGGCTATTGCACCATATCGCTGCGCAACAATCTTGTGCATGTATTCATGCAATATGAAAGACAGGGAAACAGCGACAAAAGCAATTGGAATATAGTAAAGCAAGTTGCCTATATTCTTCACACCGAAAATGCCCCCAACGAACGCAAAGCTAAATGCCAATGTTAGAACTAGGTCTGCAAGAATCATGTCCTTTATTTCTTCAGAAACACTAATGTGCTGCCTGTAGCCTGCTGCCATGCATATCCTTAGTCATGGCTATATGCACTGCATAAGATATATTAATTGCGCCCTGCAATCAGACACTCGGCATATTTTTAAACCTTAGATTGCAATTATCAATATCAAAAAGCTCCATCGTCTAGTGGTCAAGGATGGCAGGCTCTGGACCTGTCGACGCCAGTTCGAATCTGGCTGGAGCTATGTGTTAAATCTGGGGGTGCCTTGGCGAGCGGATTCATACTTGCGGCTTCATTTGCCGTGATGCTGCTCAACGTATCCGAAAGCATGCTTGAGAAGTATATAGCTACAAAGATGGAAAGATACGCATTCTCCCTCTCAATACTCGCAATAGGTATTCTCCCAATGATTGCCGCTGCATTCCTTATTCATATAGGTACGATCAATTACGCTGCAATAGCCATTGCAATAGCCTCGGGCTTGTTTCTCGGCGCCGGATATCCGCTGTTTTACAGGTCAATGGAAAAGGAGCAGGTCACAAAGGTCTCTTCCCTGACTGAAATACAGCCAACAATAATAGTAATTGCTGGCTTGCTTGTTTTCGGAGAGAAGGTAAGTTTATACCATGGCATAGGGATAGCCCTCATATTCGTTGGTGTGGCAATGCTCATTGCCGAAGAACGGATGAAAATAAACAAGAATCTGCTGCCTGCAGTTATGGCAAATGTATGCTGGGGGCTATACTGGGTTATTATCGCATTCTCTATATCTTACGGTCTGACATTCGTAGCTGCACTAATAACAGCAAGGATGACTGCTGCAGTAATGACCTACTACCATTCCTACAAATCCAGCAAACTTCCAAAGATCAGAGCATTTATCCGTTTGCTTGCAACTAAAGGGCTAATGTATGCACTGGCAGTTGTTGGCATAATCGACGGCTTCGTTAATCTTATCTTTGGATTTGTTACTGCTTCAAATTACCTTGCCGTAGGTGGCTCAATACTTGCAATTGCACCTCTATTTGTCGCCATGCTTGGCGCCATAATCTACAGGGACAGGCTTGGTGCTCTACAGCTTGCAGGGCTTTTTGTTGTAATAATCGGATCTGTCATCATAACTATTGGCTAAGTATGGATCTTCGAGAACTTTACGCGCAGAAAACGAGCGGATAAGAATAAGGCGGCTTTCGCCGCCCTGTTTCTTGGTGTGCCAAGAACCCCTCTTGGCATACTATTATATGTTGTAAAAATATATAAATCTTTATATTTAATTACGCAATTATGTAGTAAAGTATATATAATTTATCTATGTATAATATTCTCCGGGGAAATGCGTGCCAACGCAATAAAAATGGCAAAGGCGGAAGTCTCCTGTTCTTGGTGATGGAATGAAGAAAAAACACGAAGGTGAGTTGGCAGCAGAAAAGTTGGTAAAAAGAGAGGCCGCAGGATACTGGCTTACTGAAGAAGAGCTTGCAGGCGTAAAGGAGGTTGTAAAGGAAATCGTCTTTTCGCTGGACGCATGCTCGCAGCATGCCATGTCAGGCATTGACATTGCGTATGTCCTTACAGTGCAGATAAAGGACGGCTCGGTAACATGCCTACTCAGGCACATGTAGTAAATTGCGGGTGGCGGCCTCCCCGCACCCATTAAACCTACATCTCACATCGCATCCGATGCGTTGTGCAGTGACTCTATCTACTAAGGCAATAAGTAAATCTTTTAATATTATCATGTGATAAACGAATGACTATATGGCAAACGCAAAGGTTATATCACGGCAGAAATCCAGGATTGATAGGAGCAAGGCAGTCCAGTACGCATTAGTTGCGCTTGTAGCCATAATAGTGATAATTACGATACTGTATCAGCCTGGAGCTGCAGCAAGGCAGCAGAACTCTACACTGCCTACCAACACTCCTACAACATTTGCAACTTTGAATACAAGCGCAAATTATACGACCACTACTGTTGCGTACAATGTAACCAATAGCACGACATCAGTAAATACGACTACAACTACGATACTAAACCAGTCGGATTACTCGAATCCAATAACCCCATCTGATGCCGGCAGAATTCTCGGAATCAGTGGAAATTACAGCGCCGGAACATATTCTGCAGAGTACGTGAATATTACAAATTTCACCGAGGCGTTCGGGAGCCAGATTCAAGGGCAGCTTTCAGATATCCAAATTTCCAGTGTGTGGGGGATAGGGTATAATTATGCAAATAATACCACCAACGCCACTCTTGAAGCGTTCCTAGTAAACTCAACTTCCGCAGGAAAAATATACAACATATTCGTGCAGAACATGGAAAATATCACATCCAATGCTGCACCGGGCACTGGATTCTTTGGAAAAACATATTCTGGCATGTCATACTCATATGTAGGCAGGCCAACCCAATACTCAAACGAAACGATATTTGTGGCTTACAAAGGAAACGTGCTGGGAATCGCAGTGGTGGAGGGCCAAGAGCTAAACGCATCGAATACCCTACCAATATTCTACTCTGCCTTATCAGGGCAGTAACTTTGGCATACACAAAGGGAGATATTGTGCAGCATACCGCATGGATGGACGCAAGCGAGATACTTATTAAGCTTAAGGATGAGGCTGCAGCTGCAGCAGTACGCTTATTCTATGAGGAAGTTGAGAGAGGAGACATAAGCGTAGAGGGAAAAATGCTTGAATTTGATGATGCCTCTGATTCGCTAAGCAGGGACATGTTCCTTATAGGCAACCTGATAAAAAGCAAGCATGAATTTGAGAAGCTGCAGGAGAGCAAGGCTACGTTGCAAGGTGGCAGGGCTGTAAAGTTCAATGAAGCAGTATCGGAACTGGAAAAATTATTCGGGATTGTGGAAGGTCTCCAGGATTGGGATTCAGATGTAGGGCGCGCAGTAGCCTCGCAGAGCGTTGAGGATGCACTTATAAGCACAATCAGTTCTAAGCCTGAGCGCATATCTCTCCTCTCATCTCTCTTATCCGACAGATACATAGGCAAGGAAGCTCTGGCTGCTGATGAGTGGATCATACTGGAGAGGGTTCTTATAAAATGCGGAAACTCCATAATGAAATAATCTATATGCCGATTGCCTGCAGTATTATCTCCCTGCTCCTCTCAGGAACATCCAGGTCTATAAGTACTATGCTCTGCCACCTTCCAATTATCAGCCTTGATTCATAGAATGGAACGGTGAGGCTTGGCCCTATTACAGTTGCCCGTATATGGCTCTTTCCATTGTAATCTCCCCATGTTTTATGGTGCTCGTACTCTATATCAGACGGTGCCAGCCTTTCGAGGGCTTTCTCGAAGTCATGTATCAGGTTAGGGTCATATTCTATAGTGCTGACTGCACCTGTCGATCCAGGCACAAATATGGTGAGATTACCTTCCCTCAAGCCTTTTCCCCTGATGAATCTATCGGCTATTTCGGTCAAATCTATAACTTCCATCTCCTTTTTCTTCTTGTAGATGAGCATTCGTTCAGTATAAATTTCCATGATAATACATCATATGCGCTAAATTAAATATTTTATGCGCTACTCCAGAGTATGCTAAACCTGGGCTACCACGTATCCGCATCGGGAGGATTATGGAAGGCGTTTGAAAGGGCGTCATCGGTAGGGTGCACTACAATGCAGATATTCGCATCCAATCCAAGAACCTGGAATTCAGGCGTTATATCAGAAGAAGAAGCCAAAAATTTTAAAGCAGCAGGAAAAAAGCACAAGATAAATCCGGTATTTATCCATATGCCATATCTTCCAAATCTATCGTCTCCCAACCGCGAAGTATATTCCAAATCGGTGGTTTCCCTCTCTGCGCAGGTCAGTAGTTGCAGCGCGCTGGGAGTAAGTAATTTAGTAGTGCACTTGGGCAGCAGCATGGGTACAGGTGCAGCTGAAGGGGCAAAAAGGCTGGCAGAAGCTCTTGCCCAAGCCAAACGTGATGGTGTATCCTTTCTTCTTGAGAATGAGGCTGGGCAACGGAACAGCGTGGGATCGACAATTGATGAATTGGCTTTATTGCTTGATTCGGCAGGAAGGCATAATGCATATTTATGCATAGATACCTGCCATGCTTTTGCCGCAGGATACAACATAGGCGATGCTGAATTCATAGACTCGCTCGATTCTACAGTGGGCATCGAGAACGTTAAACTAATACACATGAACGACGCAAAATATCCAATAGGGTCGCACAGGGATAGGCATTCGTGCATAGGCTATGGCTGCATCGGCAAGGAAGCGATATCGCGATTTGTGTCAGATAAGCGCATAGCAAAGATACCGCTGGTCATGGAAACCCCATATCCTGATGAGAGGTTTCAGATGGATGAGCTTAGACTTATGCGCTCTTTGTATAAGCGGTAAATGGCTTATCACGATTTCCTGCTTTTCTCCCTGAGGGTATCAAGCTTTCTGAGCTCAATCGATAGCCAATCTGGTATCTTCGGAGAAGCTGCATATATCTGGTGCGTTTCGTTAACCAGCCTTTCTATTGCCTTATAATCTCCGTCTTTTATCCCATTGAAGTAAAGCTTTACCAAAAGGAAAGAATGTTCTTCCGCTTCCTTAACCAACTCCAGCCTTTTCTTGTCCATCAGACTAGTCACAACTGAAAATTTGATTCTATACCCTTCTCCAAATACCTTCCTGAATATAAACTCTGCCCTATTTCTATGGTAGTCGTACACTACCACTAGAAGGTTCCTATAACCTTCCAGAAGCTTCCTGGAGAAGAATGCGTTGCCTATAGTGTCCTGAGACATCTCTTCCTTAATAATGCATCCTTGCGGGATGCCGAGAGTGGCTGCATAGTCCGCCATTGCAGAAGCTTCACTCTTTGCTGGAGTGAACTTAAGCCTATGTGACCATCTTCCGGTAAAGAGCACAGCATCGAAATTGCCATCTCTGTACTCTTCTGCTGCGCGCTCGACAAGCCTCTTCGCAGCCTCAGGCAGGGTTCCATCCCTAGCCACGCTGTTGCCAAGCACCACGATTGCGGATCTTTGCATTATTGCTTATTGCTGAAAAGGAATAAATACGGTCTATAATGGTGAAAAAAATGCTAAAATTGTTAGACAACTTTAAGGCTAAAGCAAACTCCGTGATTGGAGGGGAAAAACAACCCCGGGCAGATCTTCTTTACCTGGGAGAAAAAGTGCGCAGGCTGTGCAAGCCAATAGTCCTTTCTGCGCACGCGGATATTAATTCATATAAATGGAAAAGAGCACGTGGATCGTCTTGCATACGCCTAAAGCATGAGCCTAATCCACACATGCTGATAGTGGGCTCCTCAGGATATGGAAAAAGCTACCTCCTCAATTCGCTAGTATCCCAGGCAAGCTTCAGCGGAATACCTGTGCTGATACTGGATGCACACAACGAGCATGAAAAAACCGTTACGGGAAGAGGCGGCAGGGTGGTCAGACCGTCTGAATACGGAATAAACATACTGGATCTGGATGGCGCTCCTGCAGAAACCAGAATACACCAGGTATCTAAGATGTTAAAGGAGGTATACTCGCTTGGATATGTTCAGGAAATAATGTTGCGCAGGTGCCTTTTTTACATATACAGAAAGGCGGGATGCACGGGTAGATGGTCAGGTTCCAACACACCTCCATCTATACACGATCTTCTCAGCGAGATACGCATATTCATCTCAAATGCCAGAAGTTCATCCGAGAGGAATTCTCTTGAGCACATGTACGGACGCCTTTCACAGCTGGATTCTGAAGTTTTCTCAAGAGGGTTTGTATCTGTAGCAGATCTTTTCAGCGGCATAACGTCATTCTCCCTGGCATCCATAGGAAACGGCGAACTGAGATCCATATACATATATGAACTTCTCAGGCGCATATACGTGAAAATGAAGTCTGATGGTGAATCTGCAAATCTGCGTCTGCTTGTAGCAATAGACGAAGCAGATTTTGTTCTCTGCGATTCAGGGGAAATGGAATCCACCGCACGGTCGCTAATAAGTGAAGGTCGCAAATATGGTGTTGGGTTTATCGCGGTAACCCATACAGCAACAAAGCTGGATCCACAGATAGTCGAGAATGCATCAGCAATAATCGCATTCTGCTCGAGGGAACCGGGAGAGATATCATACATATCCAAGATACTCTCCCGCGGAAATGACTCAAAAGTCCCGTATATCAAGGTGGCTCTGGGAACTTTGGGCGTGGGAATGGCTCTAATCTGCAGCTACAAGACCTGCGCAGATATCGTGCGCATAAGCAATTCAGGTAGCAGTAGCGTGATACATACTTCTTCTAGTAGAATGCAGGGTTGCACCGCAATCCCATATACCCATTTACCTGTAAAATTTAATGATTATGTGCGCATGCTTGCGGCGAATTCCATGATTGGCATGGCAGAGGCAGAG
>JAKBQS010000031.1 GCA_021835105.1 Microcaldota archaeon | reverse complement strand
TCTCCAAGCCTGGTGAAGGGGCTGGGAAGCTATATAAAAAATGGAACAGGAAAATACGCCTACTCGCACTGCCTTCTTTCAGCAGGCTGGTATTCGGTACTGATATACGCTCATCGAGGGCCTCAAATATACCTATGTTCAGGAGGCACATATTCGAGCTTGAAGGGTCCTCGATATTCACTACTGATGGAAAAAAAGCAGGTCTAGTGCAAAGGCCAGAAGAATAGCTAGACCGGGCTTGGCTTAAACCTCTCCTTAACCTCTGATATCTCCCTGTTGACTACCATCTTCCACTTCTGGAACTCCCCTACGCTGGCAGGATACTTCTCATAGAGTTCATTGAGCTTCTTCATCTTGGAGACTGTGTAAATCAGGTTCCTGAATGCATTTATGTTTGAGACCCCGCTAAGCACCTTCTGGAAGGTTGAGGCTATCGTTATCTTAGGTATATTGCCATAGCTTATGGCTATTGCCTCCTCCTTTGTCAGGAAATGGCTCATGCCGTAATTTATAAGCTCGTTGTTCAATGACTGCAGATATACCCTAAATGCCTCAAGGCCTGCGGTCTTCGCACCATATACCTCATTGTATCTGACGTTGTACTTCCATATATAGGAAAGGCTTGTATCTCCTTTCTGCACTGCCTCTCCAGCAACCTCGCCAGCCAATACGCCTGAAGTCATCGCTGGCCCTATGCCTCCTGCGCTTATGGGGTTTGGCATTACCATGCTGTCCCCCGCGCCGAGATAGCCGTTGTACACCAGGCTGTCGAACTGCCTCCTTACGGACACAGACCAGTAGCCCTTTCCATTGCTGTCTTCCATATCCATCTCGCTGCTTAGTATCTCAGGGTTCCATCTTACGTATTCGTCTATGAGAGAGTGCAGCGTGTCCTTCTTGCCCAGCCTCTCATTCCTTATCTCGAGGCTCTTCTTCTCAACCCCGAGTCCTATATTTATTCGGCTGTTCCTCTTTGGGAATACCCATCCATATCCACCCGGCGCAAGAACCTGATTCAGGTGTATAAGCGCGTTCTTAGGATCGTAATAGTCTACACTGTTGCCTTTCGCCTCAAATTTGAGTATGTACCTGCCTGTCGATTCTATGTCATCTATGCTGACCGTATTCTCTATGAATTCATTCTTTGGAAGCTTCCTCCTTATAGTGCTGGCTATGCCCAGGGTGTCTATTACCAGCTTGGCCCTAAGCTTGAACTGCTCTTTCTTCTCATCCCTGCCAAATACCCCAACTACCCTATCCCCTTCCACTATCGGCCCTTCAACCTCGCACCCGGTGCGGTATTCTGCACCTGCGCTTTTTGCCGCATCAACAAGCTTCTTAGCAAGCTTTGGCCTGTCAAGGCTGTATCCCTGCCCCTCAAACTGAAATTTGTTTTCAAGATCAGGACTTAGCACATAAACCCCATCCACTTTAAGGTCAAGTATGGGCTCGTCCAGGCGAAGCCCGAGATGCTCCCTTACGAAATCTATATGCGTCTGCGCAACCGCATCGCCACATACCCATCCCCAATTCGTCTTCTTTCCTGCCGTGGAATAGTCGTTCCTGTCCAGCATCACAACCTTTGCGCCAGACTGCGCTGCGCCTATTGCGGCAAGGGAGCCTGCAATGCCTCCGCCTGCAACTATAATGTCATAGTCCTCCATTAAACCAACAATGATATAACTACTAAACCTGCTATCTTAGCACTACCATGGGTATCACGCCCTCCTCAAACTCCATCTCGGCGAGAATCAGCGGATCGGATACATACTCCGGCACTTTCATAAGTGGCGGTGCGCCATATGCGAGCTGAAGAGCCCTGGCCCCTATTATTACAGTCCTCTCAAATTTAGTGTAGTTCATTACAAACACTGAGAAAGCATAAGAAACTGGCTTACACAAATAAATATATTCATTAAAAATGCTTAAAAGCCTTACTGTAAGCTGCAGATGCGTTGCCTAAGAGCCTCCTTGTGATGCAGCAGCCCCTGCTTCCTTAATCATCTGTGCGGTCTCAATTCCAATATCCCTGGTAAATTCCCTCAAAAGCATTGTAGCATAAGAACCAGGCGGGAGTATGAATTCCAGCTTGCACACCCCTTCCCCCTCATCCGCCGCGCGCAGATCCTTGACAGGTGCAATCAGGACGCGCCCCGTGCCCTTCATGCTAAGCTCAGGCATGCTCTTTATCCTGAACGATTCCGGAGTTATGCCCAGGGATTCAAGGGCATTATTCTCGTGCATGCTTATCCTGCTTTTATCGGTCTCATACCCTATTATATTTCCAACAGGAAATCCGCTCCCCTTGCTTCCCTCCACGGACAAATCCGGGAATCCGTAGAAATTGCTGCCACAGTAATATGCCCCCTCAAATGACTTATCCTCAGCACAGCGCTCAAGCGAATAATTAAACACGAGTGCCTCAACCGCGTGTATAAACATAAGGCTTATCCCACGGTGTATCTTTCTGAGTGCATTGGCGTAATTTCCGTACCTGGCCATGTACTCTATAACTGCCCTCTCATTCCTGAGATACCTGGGAAAGTACTCAAGGGCCTTTGCAAAATCCATCTCCCCTGCCAGTCTTGCCCTTGCCTCTGCAGCGCCAGAATCAATATCTTTTCCCCCACAAAGGAATTCAATAACTGCTCCTTTAAAATCCGAGTTCATTATCCGCAATCCTACAATTGCGTTATTGAGCCTGTTTCCGAACCTCTGTCTATCAAAATAATTAAGCATCCTCCCGCCCAACTCTGCCGCAATGCGTTCCGTCCCGCCTCCTGCGCAGTCTCTCACGACAACAGAGAAAGAATTGCCCAGGTTGCCACCCATCAGTATCTCATCGCTCTTCCACGCCCCATTTATCTTAATATCCTTTATGCGCATGCCTTCAAGTGCCGAAGGCTCAACCCCGTATATTGCAGCTATCTGTACGGAGAGAGAGGCCTTGTCCTTAACTCCGAAATAAGATATCGACTTCTTACCTCTCCCAAGCCTCTTGGATATAGTGCGCAGCGCATTAATTGTATCCCAATTATATTTCTGGAGCACGAAGGCGGCAAATCTCCCGTCTGGTTTCTCCTCCATCCCAAGCATCTCAGGAGAAACCTTCTCGTCAAGATTAAGCACCTTTCCATTTCCGACGACTTCCCTTACTATAAAATCCTCCGGATAAACCTTTATCCTGCCTCCTATTCCACCTCCATTGTATAAAAATTTCATGCGAATTCCTTTCGAGAAACAAACTGTTAATAACCTTTCATAATATATAGTTGTCATATGGCATCGGCAGCGATAAACATCACCAGAAAACCCCCTGCGGTGGTCTCTTGAACGAGGAACATTTAATAGAAAGAGTAATGTATAAGCTTGTCAAAAAGTACATCTCAGGAACGACAATGAATTCCGCAATAGAGCGCACCAAGGAGCTTAATAAGAACGGGCTGACTGCATCCGTTACTTTCCTTACAGAGAACCCGGCAGACAAATCAAAGGCGTCATACATAACATCCACCTATCTGGAATTGGAGCGCAAGATATCACGCCTGGGACTCAAGGCAAGCGTTCAGGTTGACGCAGTGCAGATAGGAATGGATATAAGCGAGGATACAATGCTCTCAAATTTCAACAAGATAGTTGAGACAGGCAACAGATGTGGCGTATTCGTGTGGCTAAAAGTAGACCGCTATTCGGAAAACTTCCCGTTTCAAAAATATGCAAAGGGCGTTGGGTATGCAATTCCCCAATCATTAATGTACGAAGCTGCGCAACCGCATCCCGCAAAGGCGCTGAAAATAATATTCTCAAAAGAAGAATCAAAAAATATAAAGTTAAGGAAGGGAACATTCTCCAGTTTCATGCAGAAGTATTCTTGCGCTGCGAATCATGTCGTGCTCTCATACCTTCCATGCAGCATACTCGACTACATGCCCAAAAGCCAACCGCAGCGTGGAAATACCGTATTCGAGTTTGACCTGAGCAACCAGAAAAAGATTGCCAAGAGGGCCGCAGAAAAGCGCGCAGCAAACATATCCATAACCGTTCCATTTGGGAAGGACTGGGTTCCGTATGCGGTAAACAATGCCCCTGAAAGATATATACGATTCCTGACTTCAAGAATGCTTGGGGATCAGGGAGGGAGTTCTTCCTAGGTGCTTCCGATGCCCAGACAAAAGACCGAAGAAAGAGGCAAATCAGCGTTTGTAACTGGAGGCAGCGGGAAGCTTGGGAGATCCGTAATAGAAAGACTCCTGAGCAAGGGGTATACTGTAAAGGCCCTTGTTAACAAGAAGGAGCGCATAGTTGTTCTTCCTGCAGGTGTAATACCTATAGTTGGCGATATAAACGATTCAAAGGTGCTACGCACCGGATGCGAGGATGTTGATTTCGTATTCCACTCGGCTGCTATAGTGAGCGAATACAGGAGCACAACTGATGTGCTAATAAGGACAAACGTGAACGGGACAGTCACTCTTATTGATGCATGCAGGGACACAGGAGTAAGGCGGCTGCTCTTCCCAAGCACCATAGACGTCTACGGCAGGGTGAGAAATACGGTGCTCGATGAAGATTCAAAACCTATGCCTAGCGACAAATACGGATACAGCAAGCTCCTCGCAGAAGAGGAGATAACAAAGAATTCAAGCAAGGTGGATTATACAATATTCCGCCTTGCCACGGTTTACGGAGAAAAGTTCGAGGCGCAGTTCTTCAAGATGTTCGGCGCAATAAAGCAGAATCGCTTCAGGCTCATAGGCAGTGGGGACAACCATCTTGCCATAATACACATAAGGGATCTTCTTGACGCATTCAACCTTGCAATAGAGAACCCGGTAAGCATAGGTAAGATATATAACCTGAGCGACGGAACAGACTACACCCAGAAATTCCTGATAAACATGGCTGCCGACCTCTTGCGCGCTTCTAGGCCTTCAAAGAACATAAGCCCAATCATAATAAAGATGATTGCAAAGAAGCACAACCTTGACAGCGATGAGCTAAGGTTTATAACAAGCAACAGGATAATAAGCATAAAGAAGATACGCGAGGAGCTGGGCTTCAGCCCAAAGGTCGACGTAATAAAAGCTGCCAAGGAGCTCGTTGAGCAGTATTCTGCCAAGGAGCAGGCGTAGGTAATCGAATGCAGGGAGGAAGGATAGAAAAACGCATTAATGAGGCTTTAGGCGAGAAGGGCGCACTGCTCTTCATGCTAATAGATCCTGTAGACTACAAAGACGGCGACGCTGCGGTAAAGACTGGCAGGGAAGCTGCGGAAGCAGGAGTTGATGTGCTGCTTATAGGCGGCAGCACAGGAGTCCAAGGCGCCCTACTCGACAATGTGACAAAAGAGCTGAAAGAGCAGACGGAGATACCAATAGTCCTTTTCCCTGGCAATATTGCCACACTTACAAAAAATGCCGATGCGGTGTACTTCATGTCACTCTTAAACGCGAGGAATCCATACTGGATAACACAAGCGCAGATGCTCTCCGCTCCCCTGATAAAAGAGTATGGGATAGAGCCTCTGCCCGTAGGTTACATAGTAGTTTCCCCGGGAGGCACAGTAGGATGGGTAGGCGATGTTAATCTTGTTCCAAGGGAGAAACCGAAGATAGCAGCATCTCTCGCTCTTGCAGGCGAGTATCTGGGCAACAGGTTTATAGTGACAGATGTAGGGTCCAATCCGCAGAAGCAGCGCAAAGGCTCCGTGCCTCTTGATATGGTAAGGGCTGTAAAAAGCTCAATAAATGTCCCATATATAGTTGCAGGCGGCATAAGGGACAATGCCACACTCTCGAATGTGATACGAAACGGGGCAGACATAGTCCAGATAGGCACAGCAATAGAGCAATCGTCTAGCGCCAAGAAGGTTGCTGCTTCCTTCTGCAAAACCGTTCACGAAGAGGGCCGAAGGAAGCTGCGCATCTACAAGAAGTAAAGGACTTTCCGTGAGGAGCATAACTTCGATAGAATTGCACAGGGAGATGGCAGAGATACGTCCCCTCATAGAAGGCACCTGGCTCAGGAAATTCTATGAATTGGGAGATGGGATATTCCGCGTATCATTCTACAAGAGCAATGCCAAAACGACGCTCTTCATAGACCTATCGTGTACTATCAATGCAACGTCCTATCAGGAACCGTCCCCGCCGGCTTCGGGATTCGCCATGGGCGTAAGAAAGAGGCTTAAGAATGCAAAGGTGGCAGAGATCAGGCAGCTCTCCTCGGACAGGATAGCAGAGTTCCGGCTCGCGACGCATGCAGGCGAGAAGCTGCTTATAGTAGAGCTTTTCGGCAAAGGGAACCTGATTATAGTTGACTCATCAACTGGAAAAATAGAGATATGCTATAGGAACTTCGCATCGGGATTGTACCAGATAAAACCCGGCATCGAGTACAAGCCTCCGAAGGCAATGCCAGACATCTTCTCGGAGGGTGAGAACGGGATAAAAAATATACTCTCTTCAATCGATCCCGCTGAAGGCATTAGTGCAATACAAGCTGTATCCAGATCGATAAGCATAGGCCCGCTGTACATAGAAGAAGCCCTAAACAGGTGCGGGATAAAGCCGCGGGACCAGTTCAAAACAACCATGGCCAGCAATATATCGCTATCCTTATACTCAATCTTCCAGGAGGCGGAAGCCGGAAGCCCGCGCATGTACATATCAGACGATGGCGTTGTCAAGGATTATGCCATATGCAAGTTATCCAGATACGCTTCACTTCAGGAGAAGCAAAAGGGGTCGCTGAACGATATTCTTGATGAGCTATCGCTCCCAGCAAGAAAGGAAAGAGTCGATGCGGAGCCTAAAAAGCTTGTTGCTGCGAAGGAGACAAGCCTTGAGGCGCAGCGCAAGCATATGGAATCAAGCATATCAGAGGCGCAAAGGTGCAGAGAAGCAGCCTCCAAGATATACGAAAACCTGCAGCAGATAAATTACCTGTTCAGCATGATAAGGGAGAAACGCGGCATCACGGCAGAAGAGCTGAATAACAGCATATCCGGAATAAAGATAATAAGGATTGATTACTCAAAGAGCATAGTCGAGATAGAGGTCGCATGAATGCTCAAAATAACGTTTCTCGGGACATCCGGCGCAACTCCAACGAAGAGCAGGTCACTTCCATCTGTTTCCATAGAGCGGGAAGGATCCGTATACCTATTCGACTGCGGGGAAGGCACACAGATGCAGATGATGAAGTATGGCATAAGTCCGCAGAAGGTAAAAGCCATATTCATAAGCCACCTGCACGGCGATCACGTGATAGGCTTAGCAGGCCTTCTCAGGAGCATGGCGCTCAACGCAAGAAAAGATGAGATATCGATATTCATACCAAAAGGCTACGAGAGCGGCGTCAAGGCGCTGATATCATTCGATAAAGCAATGTTTGGATACAGGATAAGGGTAATAAGCATCCCACATAGGGTTTCAAAGCTTCTTGATGAGAGAGATTTCACGATAAGCTCCTTCCCGCTAAAGCATACTCTCCCTTCATCAGGTTTTGCATTCAGGGAGAAGGACAGGAGGAGGTTTGTCAAATCAAAGTATGAAAAATACAACATAAAAGGCACTGATTTTTCAAAGATCTCAAAAAGCGGGAAGCTTAAAACCAACGGACGCACAATAACTCTTCAGGATGTAACCGAGGTTGCAAAGGGCAGGGCAGTAGTCTATGCTTCAGATACAAGGCCTTCAAAGAGCACTGTAAAGGCATCTTTAAATGCGGATCTGTTGATTCACGAATCGTCGTATATGTCGTCCGAGAAGAATCTAGCCCAGGAGAGGATGCACTCAACCGCTGCCGAGGCGGCAGAGATTGCAAAAGAAGCACACGCTGAAAGGCTGGTCCTGACGCATATAAGCGCACGCTATAAGGACGCAAGGCCGATGGAGAGGGAAGCGCGCGAAATCTTCCAAAAAGCCAAAGTCGCAAATGACGGTGACGTGATAAGCCTCTAAGCTAACCCTTTATATTTTGCATGCGTGATATTCCCATAAATTTAAACATTCGGATGCAAAGTCCTAAATGTGGAGGCATCGTCTAGTGGTAGGATAGCAGATTGACATTCTGCAGGCAGGAGTTCAATTCTCCTTGCCTCCATACGGTTCCAATATCAAAGCCCAGCGCCCACGAATTACCTAATCATGTTTCTGAAAATAATATCTGCCACAAGCAAGTCTCCAATTTTGGATAGATTACGGCGGGAATACGTAGGCCGCCATTACCGTCTGCGCTGGTGTCGAAGTGGGCGTATTCTGCACCGAATAACTCCCCGTGGGCATGTTCACACAAGTGGCTATAAATGAGCTTGTCTGACCTCCAATGTTGAGATATCCATCCATGGTGCATCCAGGGGGCATTGAAGGAGAGAACGATCCCGACCATCCAGAGCTTCCCATCAGTATAACGAAACTGCCCTGCTGTGCGATATTAAAGTTCAAGGTGGTTTCCCACGCGTCCGCAGAAGTGCCGTTTACTGCTGTATATGCTGTCGCAAGGCTAAGCGGCTTGTTTATTGCAATGCTTCCAATTGACTGATACCAAGGATCATAGCCAGATGTATAACACGAGACAGTCGGGCTTGCCTGGTAGCCTATATCCGTGCAACTGTTGCTTCCAGAATCGCAGGTATTTGCCGGGCCCCCATAACTGGCCTCTGTTATGCTATAAGTTACGCTGCTTATGTAAGGTGCTCCAGATCCGCACTCGGTCAGATAGGTAGTGTATCCTGAAGGCATGTTCAAAGTGAGGGAGTAAACCTGAGCCCCGTTTGCGTCTGAAAGAAGGTACGAATAGCAATAAGAAGTCTCAGAGAAAGACACCGATTCTACATTTCCACCGGCAGTGCTTCCTGACGCTATGGAAGGGCTATAAATATTCTGACATCCTCCTGTAACTGCAGGAGTTACTGGAGAGATACTAAACGGATAGGGGGTAGAATCGGTGCCTGTGAAAGTTATCGTGTTTGTGGTTGAGGAGAGGGTGCTTCCATCATAAGTAACCTCCCAACTCTGCCCTGAAGGAAGCCCTATCTCAGTAAATGTGAGCGTGCTGTATGATAACGGGGCAGTAGGCGAGGCGGTAGGCGCAAACGTGGTGGATACTCCAGTCTGCGTCGCCTCTGCGGTTATGCCACCAAATAAAGTATTAGGCAGCGAAGTCGCAGTATCTGTGTAATTCAGGGATATGTAACCGGTAAAGTAAGAACCGAGGCTGGTTATGTAAGGCGCACCCTTAGAATAACACTCTATCTCAAAAGACTCAGGTACTCCTACCGGAACATAGAGACCCCGCGGAGATGCGGAGACGTGCTGCATGT
>JAKBQS010000030.1 GCA_021835105.1 Microcaldota archaeon | reverse complement strand
ACCCTCTTCAATCTTAATAATCGGCGGAAGGGCAATAGGGCTTGAATTCGCACAGATGTTCTCTGATTTTGGGGTTAAGGTTACGCTGCTCCAGAGAAGCGACAGGATAATACCCAACTGGGAGCCTGAGATAAGCAGTTACCTTAAGAGTTATCTTGAGAAAGAAGGGGTTATTATAGTAACAAATGCCGAGCTGATTGGGATAGAAGGGCACGGGAAAAAGAAGACCCTGAAAGCGAGGATAGGAAAGAAAACATTTTATTACGAAGCGGATGAAATTTTGTTTGCAACTGGAAGGGCTCCGAATACAGAAAAGCTCAATGCGTCTGAAGCTGGAGTCAAGCTTGATGGGAAGAAGTTCGTAATCGTAGACAAGGCACTTAAGACCTCTTCAAATAATATATACGCAGCAGGAGATGTGACAGGTCAGCCCATGCTTGAGACCCTTGCAGCAAAGGAAGGCAACATGGCAACTTCCAATATCTTCCAGCGCACAAAGAATGAGATAAATCTGGATGAGATACCCAGCGCTATATTCACATATCCTGAAGCAGCGAGGGTTGGGAAGACAGAGGAGCAGGTAGTTAAAGATGGGATACGGTGCGCGTGCAGCCCTTTGGATCTTGCGCTTGTTCCTAAGGCAAAGATTGTAGGCGACAGTAGAGGAGTGATCAAGATAGTGATTGATCACAAGACAAAGAAGATACTTGGTGTGCATATGCTTGCGCCACATGCGGCAGATATGATACATGAAGGCGTACTGGCTGTGAAATTCGGCCTTACTATAGATGACATAATAGATACCGTACACGTCTTTCCAACTCTCAGTGAAGGCTTCAAACTTGCTGCCCAGGCCTTTTATGAGGACGTGTCAAAGTTAAGCTGCTGCACTGCATAGAGAATAGAAGGCCATCATTGGCAAGTATTTTAATCTTGTTTTGAGAATAAAGTTTATGCGCCAGGCCAAAAACCAGTCAGCAATGGAATACCTAACTACATATGGATGGGCCATACTCATCATTGCGGTAGTTTTAGGGGTGCTGTTTGAGCTCGGTGTTTTCAGCGGCTTTGCTTTTGTGCCCACGGTTAGCCCAGGATCGTGCACCGTGCAGCGGCCTTATGGCCCTGGAACTACGGAGCAGATTAGTCTACAAGGCACGTGCAATAACGGGCTTCCCAAGTATGTTCCGATAATAACGAATGGCTATGTAGAGATTAATTCAGAATCAAGAAGCAGCATGCTGAACCTGACTACAAACAACATAACTATAACAGCGTGGGTTTATGTGAACGGTTCTCTGAGTACAGCGCAATCGCAGGATGTTATAGACAGGGAGAATAGCTACGGGTTAGAGCTCCATTGCAACCCTTCAACAAGCAAATGCGGGGTGGAAGCGTCCCTGGGAAATAATTTCGACAGCTATGGAAGCTTCCCTATGCACAAGTGGGTGTTTCTTGCAATCTCTTCGCAAAATAACCATATTTACTGGTATATAAACGGAACGCAGGTAGGAACGGAAAGCGTCTCTGATCCGATAATAAACCCGACCTTTTATGATACTTATATAGGATGCGACATGGGTGGAGGCGGATGCCCTAATGACGGGATAGACGGGTATATATCAAATGTGCAGATTTACAACACAATGTTATCTTCGAATGGGATATCTGCCTTGTATGCTGAAGGAATAGGGGGTGATCCGATAGACCTGCATAACCTTCTTGCATGGTGGCCTTTAAATGGAAACGGAAATGACTATAGCGGAAATGGCAATAGCGGCAACTCTGTGAATATGGTATATGTAACTGACTGGGAGTCTAATTATCAGCAACCTTGACGTGCGCGATATACGCATGCGGATTCGTTCCTTGCTTGTCCATCATGCGCTTATGTTCAGCTCAGATACGCTTCCTGGCCCACCTGTCTCTATTGTATAGTTCCGATGAATAAACGCTATGAACATAGGACAGATTGTGCCGCGGTAGCAGTATGGGCGCGAATATCCGCTTATGGTAACGTTATAGTATGAATATTCCTTAAGATTTGCAAAAATCAGCGAATACCTCGTAGGATAGAAGTATGGTATTATCGCGGGGTATGATCCTGAAGTTGTGCTGCCATTCTCAGAAACCTGTATTTGCGAAGAGTTAATTGCCATGGTAGAATTATAGGTATTGTTCTGTGCAGATGCATTCGCTGTCATATACGGATACCTATCGGTGTAGTTTAGAGGCATTGAGAACGAAAGGCCAGGACCAGAGACATTTAGGTAAAGATTTTGTATGGTATAAGAGGGGGATGCATACAGGTTTATCTGAAGCATAGCTGCTGTGTTTTTATTGGTTGTTGCGTTTATTGCGACTGAAGCGTTCTGAGCGCTAGCTCCGGAAGACAGCATAGTTGAGGATAGAAGCTGCGCCCTGAGCGATGATAGTGCCGCGTCCTGCTCCGCAAGGAGTATCGCTATCAGTATCAAGAGGGCGGCTATAAGATAAGTGATGCTTTTCTGCTGATTTGTATCAGGCAAGTAACCATCTGATAGATAGATACACTTCTTTCTTTATAAATTTTCGTTTTAAAGTAGGTTTATGCCTGATTACAACGAATCGTTTTCGGATGAGTATCTTCAGACAAAGTATGCAGAAGTCCATTACAGGCTTCATGCAGGCTCAGGAAAGAAGATAATATTTCTGCATGGCTTGTCAGGCAGCACAAAGGTATGGGCAAGGTTGGTTGCTGATCTTGAGGATGAGATAGAAGTATACTTGTTTGACCTCATTGGGCATGGGAAGAGCTCAGCACCTAAAGAAGGCTACAACATAGATATGCAGGTACTTATGCTGGAGGAGGCAATAAGGAAGCTTGGTATAAGCTCTCCTTTCATATTCGGGCATTCTTACGGGGGGTGGGTATCTGCGCTCTATGCTGTGAGAAATGATGAATATACGGGACTTATACTTGAGGATTCTGCAGGGCTTGAGGAATACATGACAGAGCTTGCATCAGGAAGAGACCCTGCTGCAAACAAGGAAGAACTAGTAAGGGCGGCGCGGATCCTGGGATCGGATAAGGTAGTTGTGGACAACTTCCTGGAGTCCTTGAGATCCGCGGATACCCTGAATTCCAGATCCCTAGCAATGATAAAGAAACCGACTGCGGTAATATGGGGATCGGAAGATAGGAGGATACCGTTGGCATACGGAAGGCTGTTCAGCGAGAGGATACCCGAGAGCAGGCTCTATATAATACAAGGAGCCGGGCATAGCCCTCACTATACTAATCATAGCGAAGTTGCAACAGTCCTTTCGGAATTTCTATCCGGATTTGGTTAGAGTGACCAACGCGTCATATCACAAGAAGTATGAGATTGCCTAGAAGAAGTGAGACGATTACGCCTATGAGTATGAAGAACGAGAGAGGCGCGGCGTTTTTGTATACTGGTATCTTCCTTCTCTCGTATCTCATGCTTTTTATAAGGCCCCTTGTGGCAAGCCTGCCGAACTTCGGATATTTCCTCTCGAAATACGCCCTATCGCTGACGCTCATCATGTTGGTTGCTATCATATCCTCCTCCTGGAGTTGGGATGTGCTTATCAACGATACCATTCCTGCGTATATCTTGTCCTCCAATATTATCATCGAAGAGGAGGAGACGGCTATCAGAAGTAGCAGGAATGCGCCTAAAAACGTAAGTCCCGAATATGTGTATATTATTGCGGCAAACACCAGATATGCGGCAAAGAGCACCGCGCCTGTGGCCTTTCGGTGCGCAGGCACTGCTTTTGCCTTAAATCTGCTCTTTTTATTCCCTGATAGAATGACATAATACAAGGGTATTCCTACGCTTGCAGCGTATCCAGTGCCGACGAATACCGAGAGTATGAATGGAAGCCCAAGCTGCGGCACATGGAGGATTACAGATCCCTGGAGTGGGAGTATAAGGCTTATTGTAGCAAATTCCATGACGTCTCCTGCACCGAGTATGCCACCCCTATAGAGCAGGTAACCGAGGGAAAGTATTACGAATGCTATTAGTATGCTATTTATTGCAAGCTGGGATGGATAGGTGAGGGTTATTATGAAGCCCGCTGCAAAACAAACGTATACGAAAACGTTGGGTATGTTGCGGTTATTGAAGACGTCGAATACCGCATATATGACGGATATCGCAAGAAGAAACGAAAGAGGTATGAATTCAGGTAACATATGGCCATTCACATTTTCCAGGTTTGCATGCAGGCGATGCTGACGTAAAATCCTTTGTGCAAGCGCAACTGCATCTTATGATATGTACGTCAAATCTTATATTCTTTCCATACGTCTGTAGTGTGTGCGCGCTTATCTCGCAATGGCACTATACTTGTGGCCGCATTTGTAGAAAAGCTTTAAATACCTGACTCTTCACAATAGAGATTACTGTGTTTAGTATGCAGGCTAGTAGCGCG
The DNA here is from genome assembly GCA_021835105.1 of Microcaldota archaeon. The sequence goes on along the minus strand of JAKBQS010000030.1, from coordinate 5,112 downwards.
GTTTGGGTTGGGCTTGACGCCAATACAATGCCGGTAGTACTAGCTGGAGCAGTAAATACAGTAATGAACTGCTTCTTCTTGATAGGCAAGTCAATATATTATCCGCTGCATAAGAGCGAATAAAAAAATAAAGTTTTTTTGGTGCTCTTATGCAACTATTATATAGAGATAGTAATGTTTATACAATTCCTCACCTCAGCATGAAGGAGTTGGCGATCCTCTCCGAGATCGGGCTGGGTGAGATGCCTACGGCTACGGAGTTCGTAGAGCTTGTCGCTGAGAAATATGAGGTTTCTGTGAGTGGGGTTTGGTATACTCTGAAGAAACTGAAGCGCGAGGGCCATCTGGATTTCACTGAGAAAGGCGAAGAGGAGAGGCCTCTGCACCTTACGGAAAGCGGAATCCGGGTTCTTCGCGCTAACATGAAGCGCATGACAGGAGGGGCGGAGGAAGGGGTAGTGTACCAGCGGGGGTAGGTACACTTCCCTGATGCTTCTCAGCGCCGTTTTTGTTTTTCCATTCTTTTTATCAGAGCTATTACATCCCTGTTAAGCTCTGTTATTGTGCCTTCGTTTAATATTATGAAATCGGCCATGGCTATAGCACCGCCTAGGCCCCAACTCAGTTCCACCCTGTCTCTCCATTCGAAGCTCTTGTAATCAGTCATGTCCCATGCAAGGCCGCGCTTCGAGAGCCTCTCGAATCTTGTCTTTGGGCTTGCATATACCGATAGAAGTATGAACTTTGATTTGAGGCCCTTCCTAAACGTATCTGCTTCCTCGAGGGATTTTATCGAATTTATTATGACGAAATCGGTATCAAGAAGCATCTTCTTGACCCTTTTCACTGCCCTCTTGGCTATTACATCCTGGCCGTATTTCTCCCTCAGCTTTGTTGCGCATACCCTGAGGTTCTCGTTGTTTATCTCCTTACCTTCGAGTTTGAGCTGGTCTTCGACAATTGTTCTCAGCTGTATCTCGGATATCTTCCTTATCTTGGATATCTCTTTTATTGCGGTATCTTTTCCTGCACCGCCTAGGCCGCATATTCCGATTACAGTTTTCTGGTTAGTCTTCGGCATGGTAAACCTCGTTATCTTATTTTGCCTCCTTCCTTTATCTCTTTATCCGTAGTGAGCAACGAGACTGCGGATTCGTCTTCAGCGGCGAGGAGCATTGCTTCTGAAATTATTCCGGCTATGCTTTTGGGCTCCAGATTTACTATGGCTATTACTTTCTTTCCTATGAGCTCCTCTCCCTTGTAATAATCCTTGATTCCTGCTATTATCGTCCTCCTTCCCACCTCTGCCCCGAAATCGACAGAGAGTTTGTACATCGGTTTTCTTGCAGTGGGATGATCTTCGACTTCTGCTATACGGCCAACTCTTATGTCCATTTCTGAGAATTGCGCTATAGTGGCCATTTAAACACCAGTATTTAATTGTTTAATATTTATAAGGTTTTATGAGGATTTTTCTTGCGATAGATCTTCCTGCAGGGCTTAGGGCCAAGCTTGGCAGGATTGCTGATGAGTTTGATGTGGAAGGCTTCGCCCCGGTTAAGGAGGAGAACATACACATAACAGTACAGTTTATAGGGGAGATTGGGCATAAGGGCCTGAGGCCTGTCGAGAATTATAAGCCCAAGGGAGCGCTGCGGAAGAGTTTCAGCGTCAACGTCTCAGGTATCTCCTATTTCGGGATGCGCATGCCTAAAGTAGTATACGCAAAGGTTGATGATTCCGGCGGAAACATAAGAAGGATAAACGAAGACTTCAGCAGGTATCTTGAATCATATGGAATAGCGGTTAAGCGCGAGGATGAGTTTGTCCCGCACGTAACCCTTGGCAGAGTCAAGAGCCCTGAAGGCTTGGATAAGATATACGCGTTGCTGTCAACATATAAGGATACTGAATTTGGAGACTTTGTGGTAGACAGGCTTTATATCAAGAAAAGCGAACTTCATAGCGAAGGACCTGTTTACAGCAACGTCTTCAGCTTTAAGCTTTATTTGTAGGAGGTGCCTGGACTCCTTCTGGCTGCTGCCTTGGTGGATTTGGCTGCGTGGATTGCACCGCCGATGGCTGCGGCTTTGGCGCAGTTGTGGACAGCTCTCCAGGGCGGTACAGTCTGTTTAGCAGGAGGAGGTTATAAGGCTTGCCGACCTTGGTGTCTATAACTATATGCCTCCTGTCCGTTCCAAAGAGGTCAAATTCTGCCGCGCGGCCAATGTTGAGTCTCTTTATGGAGTCTATGTGCTGGGTAAGGCTCTTTCCGCCATTCTGCAGCCCTATGAATCTAAGTTCCACATTAGGATCCCTTAGCTCTTTCCTGAATGAGTTTATTTCGCTGATTATCTTGCGTGACATCTCCTCTGTGATCCTTGCAGCAAAGCAGTAAAATGAGTTCACGTCATATGCCGTTACCAGCAGGTCTTCGAGTACGTCTTTGGCAGTTATGTACCTTGCCTGCTCCGCATATTTAAGCCGTATTGCAGCACCGGATTCTAGATTCATCGCCTTTGGCGCTACGCGATTTAATGAGGCATTCCACCTTTCTCCGCTGGATAGCACGATGCGGCTGGTGCAAAAATCAGTAGACAGGCGCCTTTTCTCATAGCTATGCCACATGTCCATGAAATTTAATGGCACAGAAACATATTAATTCATGTTTGCGCGGTAGGCTTCTTCTGTGCCAGGATGCGCAAGAATAAGGTTTTGGGGTGAATTTAACCCATAAGGATTAGGGATGATATAAATATGTGTAAAGAGAGATTATATTGGATGGTTTTATCCAACAGTCTTCTTATCTGAAATCCCCTCCGAAGGAGGATTTTAATAGGTTGAAAGACACTGCATATTCGGCTGATGCGCCTGCGCTCCTTAAGTTGATAGGAACATTGTCAAAGACTGGAGGCTATGATCCGAAGTCAATACGGCTACGGGAAGAGACCTTTGAGACCGCCTTGGAAAGGGTGCATAAACTCGCAGAGGACGGAAGATTATCACCTGTATATTCAATAGAGTTTTTCCAGAAGATAGAGACGGAAAAAGGCAACTATGGCTCTATGGTTTCACCTTCGTTGCGGAAGGCAGAGATCAGCCTGATGAAAACCATAGAGAAAGGCTCCGCTGACTCATCTATGTTCGGCATGGGCACCTACGAGCGGGCGCAATACGTGTCCTTTGCTGTTGATCTGATAGGCTTCTCCTCGGGAAATAAGGAACTGGACGAGATAGCAGGCAGGCTCAAGGCAAAGCTAAATATAATGTTAGCCAGGAAATAAGGAATCACCTCAGTGTGGTTCTTTGGCCGTTGTCAAGGCTCCAGGCGTTATCAAGCTGTTTGGCGAGCATGCCGTAGTTTATGGTAGGCTCTCTGCGGCTATAGCAGTTAGCCTGTACTCAAGCGTTTCGGTAGATGAAAAGAACGGGAACGGCAATATCAGCATATCCCTCCCTGATTTCTCATTGGAAGCTGAGTTCTCTGATGCAGAGCTCTTGGATATTGCAGCGGGATACGCTGAGCGGAATTCGATAAGGGAGTATGTTGATAGTTTTAAGGGAAGTATAGATCCGAGGCTCCTGCCTTATGCCACGATTATTGGCAGGTATTGCGCTGATGGAGGGAGCGTAGGCCACAGGCGATTCGAAATACGCTCGATGATACCTGTGCAGAAAGGGCTTGCCAGCAGTGCTGCGTGTTCAGTTGCGCTTTCTGTTGCTGCCGCAAATCTTTATGACGGCGCTTATGGTGAAGGGGAAGTGATAGAACGCGCGCTTGACGGAGACCGGATAATACACAGGAATGAAAACGCAGGAAGGATCGACGTGCCTACGTCCTTCTATGGAGGATGCGTAAGCTACAGCAAGGAAGGAGGGGTGCGGAGGGAAGTGCTCGGCGCAAGCATGGAGATTGCGATTGTAGACACCGGTCCGAAGAAGAGCACGGCTGAGACGGTAGGCATAGTCTCAAGGTTACATGAAGATGATACGCCTTACGCGGAGAGGCTGTTCGACATCATAGACGCATGCGCAAGGAGAGGCATAGAGGCGATTAGGGTAGGGGATCTTGGCACTGTAGGCAAGGAGATGTATTCCAATCACGATGCACTTTCAAAGCTTGGGGTATCGAGCGAGGGACTGGATAGGCTGGTCTCCTGCGCGAGGTCCTGCGGCGCGTATGGAGCTAAGCTAAGTGGAGGAGGCGGGGGAGGGATAGCGATAGTACTATGCGATGGGCAAACTTGCGCTTGTATCAGGAAGGGCGGGTTTGAGTGTGCACCTGTGAGCGTCTCTATGAATGGGGGGGCGGAGTTCCTGAAAGGGCGCAGATGACTATCTGCAGGTTTTCCCGCAACGTTATATGACGATGCGTATATCCTTAATTAAATATGGGATTCGAGCACGTATCTGGTGCAGATTGGCAGCGGCTATGCCGGGTTTATGCTCTTTGGGTGAAGGCTGGTGAATGTAAAGGAGACGGATGCGAAGGCAATTTTAAAGAAGGAGGGAATTGGCGTGCCTATCGGCATTGAGGTGTTCTCTGCCGCAGACGCAGTTCGCGGATTCAGGGCCTTGGGAGGCAAGGCAGTGATAAAGCCTATCGGGATAAAGGGAAGGGGCAAGCGCGGCCTCGTATCCTTTGTCTCATCGGAGAATGAAGCGGCTGATGCCTCTGCGCGCATGCTTGGCTTGAACGTTGACGGGCAAATTATAGAAAGCCTCATTATCGAAGAGCACAGGGATGTTTCTAAGGAGTACTACTTCGCATTCTCACTTGATTTCTCAAGCGCGATGGCAGTTGCGATAGCAGGTAATGGAGGCATAAATGTAGAAGATGGAAAGGAGTCGCTCTCGAGGCATTCCTTTGACTTGGATGGAGGGTTTGGAGTTGATGATGCATGCAAGCTTATAGAAGCCGCAGGGATTCCTGAGAGGGAAGAGGCTTGCAAGATCATTATGGGGCTATACAGGATATTCTGTGCGTATGGAGCGGAGACTGTAGAGATAAATCCGGCAGGATTAGACCGCAGCGGGAGGCTTACGGCCCTTGATGCGTTTATATCATTGGATGGTGCGCAGATGATACACCCTGATGAAATGAAGAAAGGA
>JAKBQS010000003.1 GCA_021835105.1 Microcaldota archaeon | reverse complement strand
TGCCTCCGGAGTCTTGACATATGCACCCTCTATGGGGTTTGCATTCCTCCTTGCTATAACCTCTTCTGAAGGTTTGTTTGGTATAAGCTCGTTGTTTCTCCTAGCATATCTCATGAGGAAATGTTCGACCAGCTGGCCCGTGGTCGATACGCATGCTTCAGATAAAGTAGTTCCTACTATGCTTGCTATCTCAATCTCAAGCGGTATGAAGAAGTTGTACAATGCATCAAGTGATACGGAATCGCTCAATGAGTAGTCGGCAAGCTCCTCAAGATCCTCTTTCGTGCCATCCCATAGCTTCCATATATCCTTCTTCTCCACTGTAATCTTCATATCGCCCGTTATCGCCCTGTACACCTCGCCAAGCGTGAACCTGTTTGCCCTGAGCAGCTTCTCAGAAGCGCCTACTATAGATACAAACTTGGCAACGTTGTAAATATCCGCGTTTATCCTGCCTGGTATCTTTACTGCTTCAACAAGCCCGTGATGCTCCTGCTTTATCTCCTCCGATGAGCGCCCTATGAGAAAATCTGCAGAGGTTTTCTTAGCGCGCTCAAGCAGATACGGGAGATCAAAATTTGATGAATTGTACCCCGACACCACATCATAGTCAAGCCTTGCAATACGCCCTGAGAATTCCTCAATCAGATCTTTTTCCGAGGCCTTTAAAATCACGAAATCCCTATCAATGGGCTTGGTGGTTATCACCTTCTTCTCATTTCCATCCATGTAACTTATCATTATTACAGGATCCTTCTCAGGCCTTGGAACGCCAAGTGGATTATAGGTCTCTATATCAAAGCATATGTGCGAGAGCTTGATTCCTGCCCTTTTCTCAAGTTGCCTTATCTCCCCTATTATGCGCTTCCCATCAGATTCATCATAAGTTACCATAACTCCGTGCATTGGGGAGAACTGCTTGTCTATTACATACCTCTTCCAGAAGAGTACATCGTATTCGTAAGGAACGCCGTAATCCCTCAGGGATTCGGATACAATCTTAACGTCCTTTGTTGCCTTTACCAATATCCTTATTGCATTTCTCTCCTTTCCATTGAGCATGAGCTTTGCATCTTCGGTGGACAATACTAATTTCCTCTCTTCCTCCCCGAGAATGGAGGGTACGCCACTTGCATCCAGCCCCGCATCGCTTAGAATGTAGAAATACGGGCTGAACGATTCGTCTATGAATTGCAAGGATGCGCCATAATTATCCTTGAGTGTGACGCGTATTCGGCTGAAATTTTCAACGTTTATGTAGTCGATGTCTACTACCAAACCTTCAGCACTCCTGCTCATGCAACCCTTCCTAAGGTCATATCAAAAGTGCATCAGGCCTTAGAATCCTGAAGCTTCGCCCTCGAGACAGGCAGAGGCGCCACGAGCCCTATGGAATAAGCAACAAGCGTGCCGCGCGCTCCGCACTCAAAAGTTATGAAGTTAAGGATATCCTCAGCAAACGATATAGGCAGTGTCTTGTCCTCCTTCCATTTCTTGGAAATCTCATCTATCTTATCCTTGCTTTCCTTAGCTACGATGGTGCCCTCTATTTTCAGTGCGCCAGCTTCCTTAGGGGATGACGCCCCAGAACCTTCGTACTTGGCGGTAAATGTGAATGCGACATTTACGTTCTCCTTCTCAGTCTTCACATTGTCAAAATTTACGTTGAACTTCATATTCGAGATCTGCTCCGCCTGATCCCTAGTAGCTTCTATCTTGCTTACGTCTATGTTCGTTATCATACCATCACATTTGTTCCATTAACATTATCTTATGCATAAATTACTTAAAACCTTCGAGAGCCTGAGACCGCACTGCGCACACACATCATAAATAGCGTGCGCAGCCTATGCGGCTCTGGATGCAGGATAAAGCCATAGGTAAACCTACAGCTCTCCTACTCTCCTCTTCTGAGCCCTCTTTATTCTCTTGCGCCTCTTCTTTACCCATTTCCAGCGCATTCTTCCCTTCTTTTTCCATTTGCGAGGAATACTTCCCAAAACAGCACCGTTTAAACTAACAGATAAATATTTGACAGATTATTATTTAACTATATCTGTACCATATCAATATATATTAATTCCACTGCAAGGTGCGAGCTTGAACAACAAGGCAATTGGCGTATACATAATAGTACTGATACTGGTAGGTTTATTCGTTTGGTTGGTCCTACTCAACGGGAGCAAAGGGCAGGCTGCAGCACCCAATACTACGCAGCATACAAATACAACCAAGAAAGTCCCTACCAATATAACTACAAACACAACTACCAATACAACCTCAAATACAACAACCATAATATATGCGGGATGTATATCAAGCAGCATAAACAGCAGCATATACAATGGCAATTTCTCTTCGGGCACCTATGCCGGATGGATCTCTACCGCCTACGGGAATGCCTCTGCACCAGGTTTCGGGACAGCTCCAAACAACCTTACATACGACAATAATCACGGTGCATTTTACGCATCAGAGTGGAGCAACTACAACGGAACATACTTTGCCTCGACATTCGATACAGGCACAAGCCTGAAGCCCGGCAACCTGACATCCATGCCTTTCAAGGTGGATGAGCCTTACCTCAATTTCAAGATAATAGCCCCACAGAACCAATTGATATACTTCGAACTCTTGAACAGCACAAACGCAACTCTGGAGAAGATATACTTCGATACCTATAATGCTACAAATAATCCGACTCCTACAAGCACCTTCCAGAATGCAAGCGTTGATCTGGTGCCATTCATATGCAAGACCATCAGAATAAGGGTTGTTGCCGGCGTGGTTGGAAGCAGGATAAACCGCGACCAGTTTGTTGCCGTAGGAGATTTCTACCTTACAAAACTTCCAGTCTCTACGAAGGGCATAGTACTGAATGAAAGCGTCTCCTGAAGTTGTTGGTATCATGCCCGCAGGAAAGCTATATGTCTTCAATACCCTCTCAGGCAAGGAAGAGGTATTCGTGCCGCTTTCTGGAAATGAGGTAAGGATGTTCGTATGCGGCCAGACAGTGTATGACGATTCGCATCTGGGGCATGCAAAAACCTACATTAATTTTGATGTTGTTGCAAGATGGATAAGGCACCTGGGATACAACCTCAAATACATCCAGAACATAACCGATGTAGATGATAAGATAGTAGCACGCGCAGCTGAGACGGGCGAGGAGCCTATAGAACTAGCAAGAAGATTCGAATCAAGATTTATGGAGGATATGGATTCCATAGGAGTTCGCAGCAGCGTGGACCAATATCCTCGCTCCCATGACTACATAGAGAACATAAGGAAGCAGGTGCAGCTATTACTAGACAAGGACATTGCATATGTCCTAGATGGAGATGTCTATTATGATGTTGCAAGATTTCCCACATATACGCAACTGTCTGGGATGAAGCTCGAAGAGCTTGGCAGGCACAGGATAGAGCCCAGAGAAGGAAAGCGCAACACATACGACTTTGCCCTATGGAAAAAGGCAAAGCCCGGAGAACCGTTGTGGGATATTGCCGTAAGAGCAGGCGGAAAAGAGATTCACCTGCAAGGCAGGCCAGGGTGGCATATCGAAGATACCGCAATTACCGAGGCATTCTTCGGGCCCCAGTACGATATACACGGAGGCGCAAGGGAGCTAATATTCCCCCATCATACAAACGAGATAGCCCAGGCAGAGGCGGCATTCGGGATTAAACCATTTGTAAAATATTGGCTCCATTCAGGCGTGCTGAACGTAAACGGTGTAAAGATGAGCAAGAGCCTGAAAAATTTTGTAAGGATAAGAGATATCATTGAAAAATACGGCGCAGAAGCGCTCAGGCTTTTCATATTGTCGACCCATTACAGGAAGGATGTAAACTATACCGAATCGCTTATGGAAGACGCATCAAGAAGGCTTGCGAGGATGTACTCGTCCATGAGCCAGATATTCAATGCGGAGAACGGAACCGGGAGCCTTACAGATGCAACTGTCGAGGGCGCAACTGGGAAATTCAATTCGGCGATGAATGACGACTTCAACACCCCTCTCGCAATCTCCATTCTCCACACGTTCATAGAGGATGCGCGCCTTGTGAGCGAGAGCAGGGAAGGGCTATCAGCAGAAGCTAAAGGGCAGGTATTTATGGCGATAGCTTCAATGTCAGGCATTTTGGGCATACTAGAAAGCGAACATTACAAGGAAGGGCTTGATAAGGATGCTGCAGAGCTGATATCGATAAGGGAAAAGCTTCGCAAGGAGAAGCGTTTCGATGAAGCGGACAGAATACGCGAGAGGCTAAAGGAGGAATACGGCATAATGGTTGAAGACAGCATATACGGCGTAATATGGAAAAAACTAATGTAGCCTTACTCCAATCCTTCCTTTATCTGCTTTATAAGAGCCGCTGCCACTTCTCTCCTGAAGTTTTTATCACGCAGCTTTATGCTTGCTGCGGCTTCGTGCCCTCCACCGTCTTCGACAACATCCGGTTCGGATTCCTTTATTGCAGATATTATTCGCAGGAGCTTAAGCCTTGCACTTATATCCTTCGTGACCCGCACCGAGATATACGGTCCGGAGTATAATATAAGAACCGAACCCTTCCCCTTGGATATCTCAGATAGCAGCCTCGAACCGAACCTTCCGGGGAGCGGATATCTTGTCTCCTCTATCTTTATCGGCTCAAAATCAAGCGTATAAATCTTCGCGTCCCCTGCAGATACTTTTTTCAGCCTTGGAATGGCCCTGTCCACCATCTCCGACATCTTCGAAGTGGCATAAAAGTAAAGCTCCGACGACTTCCCGCTATCTGATAATATGCTGTTAATGTGCTCAGGCGTAGGGGCCTCGATACCTCTCCCTATCGCTATTTTTGGATCGCTGGTTATTATGTCCAGTATTGCAGCCATCTTCTCAGATTCCGCCGTGGGGTTTGAATAATCGCTGTAATCTCCCATCAGCGAAGCTTCTTCGATCACACTGGTATCAGAATCAGAAAATGAATGCGAGAATGCGCAGGAAAGGAACCCAGCAGTATAATTCGAATCTCCTCCAAAAGACCACGGATTTATGTAGTTCTCCAGGTGCTTTCCGTTAAAGCCTTCCTGCAGCGGATGGTGATCAAGCCATATTATCTCGAAAGTCTTTAGCGCCTCCTCAATTCCAGGATTGCTTGCAGTCGCTGTGCCGAAGTCTATAATGAACAGCAATGGCTTTGATGCGGACTCAGTATCCCGTACAAGCATCGTGTCGGAAAGCGCATCTTCCCTCCTATAATAAACCCCTTTGTTCATAATCCACTTTATATTGACCTCTACGTCAAACCATCCGCCATCTAATCCAAGGCTCTTCAAGGCACTGAACAAAGCATACGCCCCGCTTGCCCCATCTATATCATTGTGAAACCTTACTACTATCGGAGAGCCGAGTGCGGCTTTCTTCAAAAGCAGTTCAGCCGCAGAGCATATCTTGCCCCACAAATCCACAGTTACATTGTCAAGAATGCCGATTCCTTTCATATAAGGCTTCCTGTTAATGTTAGAGGCTATAATCCTGGCTATCCTCTTTACCTCTGCTTCTGGGACTGATATCTTCACACCTAAATCAATCCCAGGCTCGCTCCTCTCTATTATCTTCCCATCCACTGAAGATACGAAACTATGCCTTGATACGGGATAGCGCTTCACAGAACACAGGTACCTGCCCACTTCTCACACCGTGCCGTTGTATACCTGTGATTGGTTGTATGATATTGAGTATACGCATATCTCATTCTCGCTCGTATTGCTTATGAACCCGCAATAGTACGGGTTATGCAATTTCTGCGCAAGGGCAAAATAACATTCGCCGGAATATGCCTGCCCCAAAGTGCCGCATAAGGTGGCATTATCATTAGTTATTGCCTTGACCAATGCAACAGACGCATTACAAGTAGCCGATGCCGAAGAGTTACTTGAGCATTCTGAGGCTATCTGAGTGTAATTTAGCCCATTAGAATGGTACGCGCTTATATTCGCATAATACCCGCAGTAATTCCTGACAGTCGCATTTCCTATATTGCCGCATACTGATACGTTTTTCGTATTGTATGCAGATATAAAATAGCATATGGATCTTGCGCTTATGCTTCCCTGCAGGTAAGCCGAGAGATAACTCGCAGAGAGGGTTACGTTGATGTCCGAATTGCTTGCATATAGCCTGTTGAATCCGTACAAGATCGAGGAATACGTGCCGTAGCTTGAATTATTTGATACCTCTATGCACCCGCTAGGCTTGTAGTCCTTAACCGCATCGTACATGTAGATAATGGAAGAGCATACTGATGTGTTGGAGCTGTTCTGCAGGGACCCGCAAAGCGCTACGTTTCTTTGGGAGAGCGATATGTTCATAATGCACGAGGAGTAAGCACCAGAGAGTCTGCACAGGCTGTAATTCTGTGTCTCTGTGGCTTTCGTATAATAACACTCACCCTGCAGGGAGGAATTTGTAATCACTGCACAGTCTGCGGTTCTGGTATTATTGAGCGAAATGGCGTAGTAGCATGTATTCATGTAAGTGCCGTTCATCAGGCTACATATAGAAACATTGCCTGTTGAGACTGCTATCTGCGAGAGACAATCATACTCTGAAGCCTGCTGGATAAGCCTAGTGCACCCGCTTATGCCACCATTATTCCTAGCAAGAGCGTTAGCAGCAACTGCAAGAACAAACAATACAACAATCACTGCCGCATAGATCCTAAGCCTGTCACCTTTCGAATCTCTTGCGGCAGTTTTGGAAGCCAACAGAACCACTGCATTCTACTCCTGCGTTATCTCTTCCGCAGCGAAGACCTTGAATCCAGCAGGTGAGATATCATAAGGCGTTGTAACAAAACTATGCTTGGAGCCCCTCATCTTTATTATCTCCATAGACTGCATTCTCTTCTCTTCCTCGCCTGATAGGTAAAGCATTATTATGCCGTCAAAGAGGAAAAATTCTGGCCTGAAGGAGAGGGATTGCTTCTCAAGCGAGCTCATCTCCGCAGTCAATATCGATGTGACACCAAGCCGCCTCAAGTCTACCACCAGCGCCAGCATCGACTTCCTAAACATCAGCGGGTCCTTTACAAGGATCTCCAATACTGCTGTAGAATCGATTACCACCCTTGTGGCTTTCTTGTCCGCTATAATTGCTTCTATATCCGAGACAAAGTTTCCGAACTCATAGGAAGACTGCCTCATGCTCTCGCTTGCATTAGATACCGCGCTGAGGCCTTCGATAGAAAGCGCCCCGCTCTTTACAAGATCGTCTATGTCTTTCAATCCGGAAAACGCGCCTTTCGCGTTCTCCAGGACCTTCTCTGCATCCTCTTCCACTACAAACATTACGCTGTTATTCCCCTGCTTTGCATTCCTATATAAGAACTCGAAGGAGAGGAGCGTCTTGCCTGCGCCGGGTCCACCAGCAAGAACTATCTGGTTCTTCTCTGGGATTCCCCCATTAAGCATTGCATCCAGTCCCAATATACCAGTCTTTACCACGCCCGCCATACCAATCGCCATTTTTATATTTTAGATGGGTATTTATTAAAGGTTTAGCATTTACTTAGTAGAGGCTGTCATTATGAATAAGAAAGTATTATACATGGGCGTACTCCTGTTTATATTCGGGCTGGCAATACTATTTCTCTCCGTTCCCCCTTCAAACCAGTACCAAGGGCTAAACATAAGCGCGTACCATACCATAGAAATGACACCAAATAGTTCCATATCCGTTCCCATCCAGGTAAATGGCACGGGCATAGCAGTCGCGGAATTCAAATCCACAGAACCTACGCTTTACCTATTTGAAAATTACTCTGCACTTCCTATTGCGAACTCGATAGCATACAACAGCATAAATTCTTCCTACGCTATGGCACTGCGCAGCAAGGGCATTTACAGCATAGGCTATCCTAATTACAGCGGCGTCTATACCTATACCTATAACTCAAGCACTTCACTCCCTGCAAATGCCATTGAGAGCTACAGTCCACTTGCATACTCCTCGTTTATATCAGAGAATGGCACTTACTACATGACATTCAGGAACACCGGGAGCAATTCAAGCACCCTAATATACAATTACTTCTCTACGAAGATATCCTCGCTTCCTACAAATTACATAGGATCGGTCTCCCTAACATCTATAGCAGGCCCTTCGCTATCTTTCGTCGGCATGATACTCATAATACTATCACTGATGATGAAATCAAAGAAGGCGATAGAAGAGGAACGCATGGAAGATGCAAGCATAGAAAAGGCATACGAGCGCCTTGAAAAGTTAAGCAGGAGAAAGACATCTACGAAAAAGCCACATCCGCGTACAAAGCTTGCCGTACGCAGCAAGCCAAAGCGGAAGCACAAGAATGTGTCTAAGTGACATTCGTCGATAGGCTATTAAGCCTTTAGACGCAATATACTCTTATGGACGAATTGCAGGAAAGGATTGCGGGAGAGATTGCCCTCTCTGATACCCCGGGGAGCACCATGAAGAAATGGCGCGAGCTGTTCGGCATTTCACAGGTTGAGCTCTCAAAGTTTCTCAAGATATCTACCTCAACAATAAGCGATTATGAGGGTAACAGAAGGGCCAGCCCTGGCGTCGGAATAATAAAGAGATTCGTAAACGCCCTATTTGAGCTTGATTCAAAAAGGGGCGGAGAGATAGCAAGAAATCTCGGAAGGTATAACCATCCGCAGTCGGAAAATCCTTTCTATTCAATACACGACTTTGCTGCTCCAATAGACGGTGACGACTTTGCAAGGATAATAGAAGCAAAGGTAGTCTCAAACCCTGGCTATCTGGATAACATAAAACTTTTCGGATACACTATGATAGACAGCCTAAGGGTGATACTGGAGATATCGCCAAACGAGTATCCAAAGCTTTTCGGCAATACGAGCGAGCGGGTATTCATATTCGATGGCGTTAGCACAGGCAGATCCCCAATGGTGGTGATACGCGTGGCTCCAATAAAACCTAGGCTGGTAGTCCTGCAGAACATAGATAACGTGGACAAGGTTGCCATAAAGATATCCCAGATAGAGAAGATGCCTCTGCTTACAACAAAGCTGACAACTGAAGAGATAAAGCTAAGGCTGGACAAGATATAAGTAAAAAATAAATAGCATAAGTGTGGGTTTTCAGTGGGGGTTGGAAATAGAAAATAGCCACACTTATATTAAGTATATAATACGATATATATTTAAACTATTGTAAAAATTAATTTATTGGTAAGAAAGATTGTTATTTTGTAAACTTAACGTTAGAATTTACGAATGGTTCATTGCCCGCTTTCTGCGCCAGGAGCTCAAAGAAGCCCTCGCTGTAATCCATGTCTCCTATGCTTATCAGTATATGGTCAGAGTCTGAGGCGCCTATGGCTGCTTTTATATACTTCGACTCTTCTACGTGCATCTCGCTCCCCGGCCTGAGCATTATGGCACTTTCCGCATAGCCCACAAAATCCCTGTCGTTCCTCAATATATTCTCAACAATTCCAATATGCCCTGAATTAACGCGTGCTGCAAGTATCCTGCCATCCGAATCAAGCGCCGATGTTATATAAGGCGCGTCAGAGTTTCCGAATGCACCTGTTACGTCAAAGAGGGGAAACTCCCTATGCGTCTCTGCCTTCTTCGAGTGATACGTGCCTCCCTTTGTGTCCTTACGCTGTATTATTATCCCTACGCTTACAAGCGCTGCTATAGCAAGATAATAAACCCTTATGGGCTCTCCGAGTATAAGATAAGAGAATATGAATGTTACAAATGGGGAGAGGAAGTATATGTTCGTGAAGAGCGTAGTCTTGATGACGCGCAGGGACCAGTAGTACATAAAGCCTACAAATACATTGTAAACCACGCCTACGTATACAAGGGCCAGTATTGAAGCTGTACCTAGCGCCTCATGCGGGAAGCCTGCCGCTGCGAAGAGAATACCAAAAAACGCGAGGTTCGCAAGGTTGAAGATAAACATGCTGCTCTCCATGTCAAACGCAAATTTCTTCACAAGTGTTGTTCCTACGGCACTCATCAAAGCTATTCCTACAAGGAGCGCTATCGGTACCACCTCGGTCGCACTGACGCTCAACGCAGAGCCTCCTGTAAGCGCAATGTATATGCCTAGAAAAGCAAGCGCAAGGGCAGCAACCTGCCTCTTAGTCACAGACTCCCTAAGTATAAACGGAAGGAAAAGCAGCATCAATACAGGGTAAGACCTGTATACCACAGTCGCGAGCGATGCTCCTACGGATCTCTCCGCAACCAACAGTCCGAACTCAAGGAAAGCATAATTGAGTAACCCTATTACAACGAGCAGGAAGAAGCTCCTCCTGTTCTTCAAGTAAGCAGAGAGCCTGCTAATCTTCCCGCTCTTCACGGCAAAGATAAGGGATCCAGCTGTTGAGAGCACATATGCAAAAAACAGGAATTCGTATATATTTGCACTTGCTGCAAGGTCGAGCATTACTGGCATAGCCGCCCCAAGGAGCAGTGCGAGAAGGAGGTAGGTATTTGCCTTCTTTCCGATATCCATGGATAAAGCTCTTAATGAAAGGATTTAAATTTATTGCAAAATAAAAAAGCTTATGAAATTATTTGTTATTTTGTGTAGTAAATGGAGATAAAAGGCTACGGTTTCGAGAACGAATTCAATCATTCATACAGCATAGAACTGCGCAAGATAGTCAGGAAGCTTTCAGAAGACTCGCGGTCATCAATATCAGAGATATCGAAGTTCGCAGGCGTTTCACGGAAGACCGCATCAGAAAAGATCATCAAGCTGCAGGAAGCTGCTGGGATGTCATACACCCTGAGCCTGAACCAGAGGAAGCTTGGTTTCAACTCGCCACATCTTATACTTGTGAAATTCAGGGAAGAGCCAGACTGGGGGGAAATACAGAAAATACTATCAAAATACTATATCCCGCAGGTTGCCTTCAGCGTGAAAGGAACCTATAGCATGGTGGTATACGCAAACGCGCTCTCCTCACGAGAATATGCCCACTGGGACAAATCAATGCAGATACTGCTAAGCGACTACGGCGTAGAATGGAAGGCTTCCGAAGTTGTGCACAGGCAGCTCGGTTACTTTCCCATGAGGAACGAGGCGCTTTCCTTGATAAACATAAAGGCCAAGTATAAATCGCTGCTGCTGGCTCTGAACTCAAATTCCAGGATTTCATTCCAGGACCTCTCAAAACTTACCGGGATGCACTTCAATACGGTTGCATACAATATGGGCAAGCTGCAGTCTATGGGGTACATAGAGGAGTTCACGATAAGCATGCAGCCACAGAAAAATGTTTCCATAATACCATTCTTTGCCAAATACAATCCCACACACGGCTACGAAGCAGATTCCGCAGAGGCAAGGAAGGCTTTCATGGAAGATGACAAATACTCATTCTTTAACCGATATGTGCTATGCGTTCCTCTTATAGGCAGTTACGACTTCTTTACTATGGGCGTATTCGATAACTACAAGAAGGGTTACGAAAACGACGTGCTGTACCACCAAAATGTCTTCAAAAAGCACAATGTAAAGATGGAATATGGCGAAGCTCAGGAACTACTACTCGGGCGCCTTCCATTGCGCAGCGTAGACGTACAGAAGGAATACAAGATGCTCAGATGGAACCCTGATTCTGTCCCTTCAGGAGGAGAATAAGCTGCAAATAACTATTGAAAGAAGGATAAGATGATTTACTTTATGCCAAATACTCCAGCAAGCGCCCCAAAAAATCCCTTTCTACTAGGTGGAGGCTCTGGCCGCGGATCTCCTATCCTAAGTGCATATCCCTTGCATACCTCTTCTATAGCCAAAGAGAAAGGCGATGACTTGTTTAGTATGTAAGCAGGCTGATGCCTAACAAGACTCTCGGATATTATCTTATCCTCTGGTATCATCCCGTATATCACATCGCCATACATCTTCTCTATGTCTTCGGTGCTCATCTCGAACTTGCTGTTGTAACCCGACCTGTTCACAATAAGCCTGTGCTTTATCCTGTACTTGTCACATATTCTCGCCAGCCTTGCGCTGCTTACGCACGAGGTAGTATCAGGTGTTGTTACTATAGCAACTTCGTCATAAAACCTGGCAGGTCCCTCTATGAAAAATCCAGGCGGCGAATCTATGACTATAAAATCATAATCTAACTTCGTGATTTGCTCGTAGAATTTAGTTATCTGCTCTGCAGTAGGGTTGAAAGGCGTCTGCGAGGTGCTGCCAAGAACTATCTTCAGGTCAAGAGGCTCGTAAGCGAAGAGTATGTCCTCTATCTTGGCCTCTCCCTTGAGTATCTCCTTGTAGCCCTTCTCTATGTCCCTGATTCCTAGATATTCGCCTACGCTTGGAGTGGCAATATCCGTGTCTACAAGCAGGACTTTATACTTAAGCACCCGCAATGCGCAGGCTACATTTACTGAAACGGTAGTCTTTCCGACTCCGCCTTTCTCAGAAGATACCCTTATTACATATGGCTTGGGCATGTATTGCACCATCATATAGTTGTTAAACCTAACAATTAAAAGTTATATTGGTTTTTATCCGCTATTAACATGTATCTGCGGCTCTACACCAGTTTTCCCGGTCTCTTCTTTATCTAGCAATACGAATATATAACCAACAATGTAGTATTACCAATGGTGCTGCATGATGACAAAACTACAAAGCGCCCTTGAATATCTTACAACCTACGGCTGGGCACTCCTAATACTAGCCATAGTAATAGGGTTCGTCTTCTACAGCCTAAGGCCGTCTACACCTAGCGAGTGTATAATAGGGGCAGGTTTTGAGTGCACAAATTACTATATGTCACAGAACGGCGTAGTCGCAGTTACCATCAAGAACACGGCAAACCCGCTCTATATAAAAGACATAGGATGCTTCGCACCGCAGGCATCAACTGTCCTATCCCAAATTAACAATCCCCCATCAAACGAGATATACCTGCCTACGGGCAGCTCATCCACGTTAAATATCCAGTGCTATTCAAACGACACCGCTTTTTCAGGAACGATAGGCAACTACTATTCAGGATTCATAGCAATAAACTACACTGATGCTTCTACTCTCTTTCCACAGTTTGTCTCAGGCAAGCTGGTTGTAGAAATATCAAACTAAAGACGCACTATTACCTTTCCAGCGACATTCCTTGAATCTACCCAACCGAACTTCCTGCTATCGCTGCTTTCCTTCTTGTTGTCACCTTCTACCCACACCTTATCTCCGGATATCCTTAAGACCCTCTTTATAATCAGCATATTGCTTGCAGGGTGCCGCAGGAGTACTATATCCCCTGCACGCAATCCAAAAAAAGAAAAAAGGGCGAGCACGAAGCTGCCATCCTTAATTGTGGGCTCCATGCTCCTATCAGCCACGCGTACTATCCTTAACGGCCACATGAAGCCGCCCGCAAATTAGACCTTTGGAAATACCATCTCGCGCTCTTCTGTCGGATAAAAGGACTTGGCCCTCTTGGTCTCCACTCCCTTTGTCTTCCAGAATATCTCCGCAAATCTGTTCACATTTGCAAGTAGCTCCTCGCCATTCTTTATGTCGACAGTCTGCTTTGCTTTTGAAGCCGCATGCATTATATTCCATACCAGTTCGTTAAGCTCTGGATTTGCCTTTATGTGCTCTGGCTTGAAATAATCGCCCCATATTATGCGCACTTCGCTCTTGCAGATCTCTGCATGCTGTTCCTTCACCTGCACGCAGCGTATCATCTTATTCCTGTCTTCCGCAGTAGGGTTCTGCTGCTTGCTCAAATCGGCTATCAGCATATCCATCCTTATTACCGTATGCGCAGAGAGCTGCGCAGCGTGCGGATCATAAATGCCGCAAGGCACATCGCAATGCGCATATGCCACTTCAAAGTTGAAGACACTGTCTGCCACGTTTAAAATCGAGTTAGCCATGCTTCTGATAGATGTCATTATATCACCACAAATAAATCCTGACTCAAGTATAAAAAACCTACGCAGAAAAGCCAAACCCAGTTATCCACATAACTATGTTATTGCATGAACCCCAAAAGGTTTAAATATTTATTTAAGTATATAATCATATACTAAAATAAAAGGTATTTAGATGCAGCAAGAACCAAACTTTGGTGCAACAGCTCTGTATGTAAGGTGCAATTTCGGCAACGCCCTGATGGGCACAATGATCGCCTTAGACATAATATCCATGCTCAATGGGATACAGGATCTGCTAATAAGGATAGGCCCGATACTAAGCGCAATACTATTCATATGCGCTGGGATATTCTACGCCGTTGGCCAGTTCATGCCTTCGTATAAACGCGCTTCACTTCACACGATGGCAATAGACATGATAATAGGTGCAGTAGTAGTTGCCGTACTCTCCGTAGGATCAACCACACTCGCAGAGGCGTCAATTCATCTCATATCAAACCAAACGGCAAACGCAACTGTGGTATGATGCAGCATAATTATATCTTCGAGATTCCGCTAATTACACTTTCAATAATGATATCGGTAGCAGGAATCTCCGCAGGGCTGGGATACGCGCTTAAGTCTAAAAAGCTGAGGGACTTCGGGGCGGAAGAGCTCACACAGGTAGTAATAAGCTCAATTATACTGGGCATGATAGTTGCCTTCTTCTATGGAGGTGGAATGTTCCAGCAGATAATGAATTCATCAGGCGTACAGGCTGCATCTGTCTCTTCATGCCCCGCACAGACTTTATCCAATCCTGCAATGTGCCTTTCCTATAACTATCTGGTTGGATCAGGTTACACATATGATGGAATATACCATCAATCCATCTTTGACTCGCTTGCCACTCTAATAGCATCTCTTCTAGCACTTAGCGGGCTGCTTGGCATTATAGAGTCAATAAAGATAAGCCTGGTGATAGTCTCATTTTCATTCTCACAGGTTTTCAGCCCCATAATAAGCGAGATCAAATACGTAGTCGGGATGCTCAGCGGCGCAGAGATAAGCGTGTTAGTACAGGGTTCTCTCATGCTATTCTCTTCGGCAGCGACCACCTCAATCCTCCTCCCCGTTGGTTTTATACTACGCACAACGTATCCCACGAGAAAGATTGGAAGTTTCATAATAGCGCTTGCGGTATCACTATACATTGTCCTTCCAATGTCCTACCTTCTTGATATTATTGTTGCAAATGGATATCAGGCTTCATATAACTCGCATGGATATGGTCTGGGGAGCATCTTAAACGAATCAGAGTCGCTGAAAACCAGCCTGAACGGCGCAACGACCTCCAATTCAATTGCGCAATACGGTATCGTGGGAGAAATAGAATCGCAAGCAAGTTCAATACAGTCAATGTTCTCATCATACATAAATTCATTACTCATCCAGTTATCATACTTTATAGCCTATTCATTCATACTACCTCTTTTCAGCCTTGTGCTTACTGGGGTCTCGATAAGGGAAATCTCATCCATTCTAGGTTCTGAGGAGCATTTTGATGTGCTCAGTCTAATGTGACTATATGTACAATGCAAATACTACTAAGAGAGAGCCTTACGCATTCTATGCAGCTTCGACCCTCGCGGCACTTTCGGCAATATTTACATATAGCCCAGCAATCGCCGCATTTTCAATCATCCTCATACTTGCCGGGGCGATAATGCACAGCTACGGGCGAATAATAAACAATTTTCTAATAAGCAAGTCGGCCATAATAGAGATATGCAACGGCTATAAGCTCCATCCAAACCTTGATTCTGCAGTAAAGCGCGAAGGCGATCTATACGTATCCATATCTGCCGCAGAGATGCCAGATACCCATGCCGCAGCAAATATGGATCTTAGGAAGTTGGTGGAAAATTCATCTTTCCCGTTTGAGGTGGCAATAAGGATGGAAGAAATAAACAAGGGTAAATTCATAGAACCACTCGAGACTAGGAAAAAGAGAAAAGAGATAGTGCTATCAAGGCTACCCTCAAGGAACTCTCCAAAAGCGCTTGAGTTGTCAAGGGCGATAAGCATACTCGAAGATGAAATATCGTCAATTGCCTCAAGCCCCTCAATACTGCATCTGAAACTGCTCTTTAGGACTTTTTCTGTTGCTGAAAGCGAGCATTCTGCCGCAAAGAAAAGTGCAGAAAATATGAGAGTTCTTGCTTCTAGGCTAAGTTCACTGACAGGTTCCGAAATAAACATAATGAAAGGTGAAGAGATATTCAGTGCAGGTGTGTTATTATGATAAAAAATATAATACCAATAGAGAGATTATCAAGCATAAAATTGCTGCCACTGCACAGGATGCCGAACGCGTCTGCCGAATTGCTTGAAACAGGCGGGATTATGCTGGGCATATCCAGTCAATTTTCCGTACCTGTATTCCTTGACTTAAGCCACGCAATCAACCCACATATCCTAATAGTCGGTATAACTGGCAGTGGGAAGACAAACCTCATGCTGCATATAATAATGCGACTTGCTGCCACAGGCGAGGCCAAAATAACTATATTCGATATGACTGGAGAATATGCAAGGTTCCAGGATATCCGCTCTTCATCGGAAATGAAAGGAAACTTGGAATACTTGCCTTTTCATAATCTCGATGAGAGAAAAAAGGTTGAATCAGCAAGGAAAAGTCTTGGCAAGGTGATATCAGAGATGCGTAGGCAATCTTCAGCATGCAAGCGCCAAAGCAGGTTCATAGCATTGGATGAGGCATGGAAGCTGGTATCAGGTCCAGAGCTTAAAGTGATTCTTAGGGAGGGCAGAAAATATGGCGTCGGGATAATAATATCCTCCCAACTTATTACAGACCTCGAGAGGGAGTACCTTGGCAATATCTCAACCATGCTCATACTTAGGACTCACAGCATGGAGAGCCTTGAGAAGATGGCGGCAGATTACTCCCTATCGGAGCATGATATCGCTGCAATAAAAGAACTTGCAGTAGGCGAATCCGTACTGATAAAAAACCCTAAATCTGCGCCTCGTACAGTAACTAGGTTATCACGCCCTGAAATTGCGGTAGTGCCGAATTCTATTTACATTAATAACGGTGGGAAAATGAACGTAAGAATAAACAGAAGGAAACTGATTGCTGCAATAGAGTCAAGGTTCGGCAGGGAGAAGACCTCAGGGCTAATGAGTGAAATAATATCATCAGATACCATAGAGCTTGCCCATATCTTATCTGTCCTACTTTCATCTGGATTCGATAGATTCTCGATACTCGAATTCACACGGGAACTTGGGATAGGAAACGCAGATGCGGCTGATGCGTTTTCATATGCAATATGCAGGTAGCGTCCCCATGCAGGCAACGAAGAGAGGCCAAAATTGCCTTGTTTTTACGCTTCCTATAAAGATAAGGATAGTTACAAGCCTCAGTTCAATAAGGAAGGCAATGCGGCACGTTTATGAAGCCAAATTATGCTCCTATGGTTCACGGATATGCTATGCCATAGGCCCCTACGGAAGCCGCTTTTACAAGCTGCAGATATCAACAAACGAATTTACGCTGCAGGTATTTTCAGATGCAAAAGGAGAGAATATGGTGAAGGATTCATTGCTTAAGGCGCTCTCAATAATGTCATACCTTTCCGAAGAATGCGAGCCCAGCATAGAGGGATTATACCCCTATCTGATATATGCGATTGCGGAAGCTAATCTATCTTCAGAAGCGCTCCAGCCAAACTTGCCAGCGCAATCACGCGCAAGTGAACTTATACTGGCACGAAGAATCAATGAGCTTAGATCTTCCGAAAGAAAGGCAAGGATGGAATGCAAAGCCATGCAGGAAAGGTTGCAAAAGATAACCGGCTCTGCAGGGTATAATCCGTCCAGTAATTATTATTTTCTAAGTGCGCTAGGAAGCAGATTTGCAAGTGCCTTAAACCTAAGAAAAAGGAAAGGTGATTAGCATCAATAACTACTTATACTACTATCTGCCTCTCATAGCATCCTTATCCGTGCTATTTATCCTGTCAAAGGTTCGCAGTCCAGATACACTGCTTATCACGTGCGATACGCCAATTGCAGGATCTTGCATTCCAGATAAAGGAATTGCTCCAATAGCCAGGGATACTGCATACCAAAATTTTATAACAGACTTAATGACTGTAAACGGGATTAAGGCGAGAGGCAGTGACATCATCGGCGAAGCATTCAAATCACTTGGAGTATTGCCCTCATGGGCACTCCTAAAGTACATGGACAAGCCAGTTCAAAGAACTAGCTTAAGGGTTATGAGATACGGTGGCGTGCGCATAATTGTGCCTTGCCTATGTTATGGAAAGGGGTACGCTATGGTTGCATTAAGGTTTTTATCAGGAGATTAAATGATACCGCTAACAGAAAGTCTAAAAATATCAGTCTCCGCCCTTGGGATAGGGCTAAGCGCTTTACTTGACATATATCCTTCAGAACGAAAGCCCGCACACGAGCAGATTGTATATTATAGCATGCTGAAAGGCACCATATCCCTATTTGTGGCTGCCTCTCTTGCCTTGGCAGTGATATCATGGGTTGGCTGAATAAGATACATACAGTCTCAAGCAATGGACCAGATGCTGCATTCCGAGTATCATTAATAGCGCAGAACCTCACATTTGCCGTATTCCTTATAGCCCTCAATGCAAGCCAGACATTATTGATTGCTGCGTTTGCCTTATGCATACTTCTCCCTCTGCCTTCAAGCGCCTCGCGCAAGAGTCTAAAGCAGAGCCTGGCAATAATTGCGGCTAAGCTACTCATTGCCGTAATTATATACATATCATTGGCGTAGTAATATGATAGCAAACCGGATACTCTCACTCCCCTCAGCATTCTCAGCATTGGATATTGCGCTATGTGCATGCGGAGCTCCTTTTGCATTGTACTATTCCGTGTCTCCTTTTGAGTTTCTGCTTATTGAAGAGAATGGAGAGATATCAAGGAGACTTAAGCTCTCATTCATGTGCAATCTTGAAGAGGCCCAGCCACCGAGCATAAGCGGAAAAGAGTTCCGCATGTTATCCGGAATCTTTCTAAACGCGGAGAACAATAAAGAAGAAACAATCTCGCTTTCGTACATAGAGACCGCACTACGATATGCCCAATCTGGTTTATTCATATGCTTCTATCCTTGCAGTCAATCTGATGTAATAAGATCAAAGCACGAGTTGGAAAGCGCAGCGAGCTCCAGGGCATTAGGGTCTACAAACCAGGTAAATACGGGCAACGGCAGGGGCATCTCAGTAAGGTCGGAAAATTACCACGGGTCATGGGAAGCATCAGCAGAACTTGCATTACTATCAATCACAAACGAGATACTATCAGAGAATTTCCAAGGTTACAAATTTTCCATAATAACCGAGACCAGAGAAGGCGGCGAACTGATCTGCAGAAATATAATGTCAAACTTATTCCTCCTTTCCGATATAAGATTCACTGCAGAAACTCCTCAGGCAATTCTATCTGAGCGCCAGCATTGCAAATCCGCATTAATATCAATGAAAAGGCTTACAAGTGTGGCATTCATCCCAACATGGGTTGAGCGCAGGGATGAAATGAGGCATTATGTACCGAAGCCAAGCGGCGACGTAGCGTTAGGCTTTTTGGATATTCCGGGGATATCCTCCCCAATATCAATAGACTACAGGGTGCTGAACCTTGGCACCATAATATCCGGCCTTCCTGGGACAGGCAAGACGACGGCAGCAATGAATATAATAGGCAAACTACTGCAAAAATCCGACATTCCTTCAATAATAATATCGCCTACAAAGGAATGGGTGTCATTTGCATCAAGCAAAAAGATAAAAGCAATCAATATGGGGCATCCCAAGGAAAGGATAAGCTTATTCAGATGCGCTTCTCCTGATTCAAGGGAAAGGTTCTATGAGGATATATGCATGCTTATGGCATCCGCGCTTAAAGCAGGCCCGTACCGCGGACCTCTGGAGAAATGCCTTCTCAGGGGCGCAAGGGCCGCGTACTCCGAATCATTAAATCCGGACCCGTGGAGCCTTTATATGGAAATAGAAAAAGCCATAGAAACGGCCCATGCAAACACAACAAGATCATCAGTAAAATATACGAAGCATGGGGAGAACATACGCGCTTCGCTTGAGCTCCTCCGCCACCTCCTCTCTAACGAGAAATTTGCATTTACCGATGGGGTATCCATACGCGACGAACTGAGCGCCAGCATCGTCTTTGACCTCTCTGAATGCAGCAATATGCTAAAGCCCCTCATGTATGCGCTCATACTTAATCAAGTATACTCGGCTGTAACGGACCTTGACGAATGCGGAGACAATGAATTGCGGATGATGATATGTATAGAAGAGGCTCAGCTCATATTCAGGGAAGGCGAGGACTCTGCCGCTACCGAAGACCTGATGCAGCGAATCCAGGACTTCAGGAAGAAAGGTGTAGGTCTGATGCTGATAACTCATAATACAACTGATATAAACGTCGGCATAAGGCGTCTATGCCAGACAAAGCTGTATTTCAGGCAGAGCCCAGAGACTGCTGAAAAAGCTTCAGAAGACCTTCTTTTCCCGCAAGCCGAAGAGGAAAAGGTGCGCGTGATTCTCAAGGAAATGCGCCAGGGTGTATTTGCCCTTAGCTATATAGAGTCAAGCGATAAAGGAAAGAATCCAAAAAGATCCTTGATATGCAAGCTTGGCGCGCGCGATATTGAACTTGCCTATCAAAAACGCACTTCATACGCTCCAAAAAGACAAAGCACAACGAAAATACTGATAAATATGTGCAATGCAGAAAATAACACAGCAGGGGATAATCAGTATATGGAGATAGTCCATCTAAACCACAAATTTGGTACGTGGCCAATATCCAATGAGGTATCAGTTTTCCTTCCTGTAGATGGCAAAGAATATGATCTGGTACTTCACCTGGGAAGGAAAAAAGAGCTTGTAAAAAGAAAAGTCATCGGAGGTAAAGAAAACACAATAGATATCTAGGCAAGCCTTCTCTGCCTTGTAACATTCCTAAGAAGGGCGCTGTTCTCAATCCAGTCGTGCATTGATATATCCAGTTTGCCCTTCAGATGCACAAACAGGTCATTGATAGTTCCAAAAGAGAGCGGCGTACCGCGCAGGGCTTCCCTTACATGCTCTCTTACGTTCCATACGCCTACGGGCATTATGTAGCCTGGATGCGCCTCCCTAAGTATTACCACCTTAGCCTGCCTGCCCATCTTCTTCAATAGCTCAGAGCTCGCAAGCCGTGCGGCATAGTAACAACCTCCTATCTCTGCGTACTTGCTTCTTCCGGAAAATGGCTCGTAGGAGGAGTAAATCTGTATGCTCCTGCTCTCCATGTTCCATGTGGTGTTTGGATACCAAGCTTCTACCAGTTCGTATTCCCATGATCCTGGGAACATCACGATCTCCCATCTATTGTCAAGCGCATTGTTCTCGTATACCAATATCTCTTCTGTAGGCTCGTTCTGTTTCACCTCCTTGAGGTTATATTTCGAGAGGGTATCATCAACTGCGGTTATGCTCCATCTTGTAGGCACGAATTTTCTGCGCGCTCCCCTTCCAAGTATCCCTGCAGCAAGCGCCTTCTGTATCCTTGAGACCATAACTCCCTGCCCATAAAGCTCCACAAGTGCATCGGTAGCCGACATGGATGTATCCTCGTACGCCTTCTCAATCTTGGGGTTTGCCTTTGAGGAGTATATCTTCATGTCCTTGAGCGGAGCGCTCGGCCCGTAAGGCTGCGAATTCTCATCAAGCACCATCTTTGGCTCCGGCCTACGCGAGAGGAGTTCGCTGGATTCGCTGCACGTATCCGCAAGCGCAAGTTCCTTTATCATCTCCTCTATCCTTCCATTGTCTGCGTTTGTAATCCTGCTCCTATGCATACCGCGTACAAGCGCGGAGCGAAACGACACTATCTCCTCCATGCTCTTTCCTGTCCAGAGCTCCGGGGATCCTAAGATCGAGGTATCTCCGAACCTAGGCGGAATAAGGGGGCCTATCGAGACATTTGGGTATCCAAATCTGCCTATGAAGATATCCGGAGGAGAGTTGCCGTATACCTCGTTGTTCTTTATGCTGCTTATCGTCATGTTCTTAAAATAATACTTCAGGAATGCAGGGCTCTTCATATTCTCGTAGATCTGCCTGCTTCTGGTTATGCTCCTGCTGTCAAACGGATAATTGCCTGCAGAATTCGGCATAGCCCATCACAAAGGATATATTGCTTCCAATAATAATATTACTATGCCTAATGACTGCAGCGATTATAAGCGCTCCAACAGGCCTGGCATCACTGCCATAATCGTAAACAAAAACAAGGTGCTGCTGCTTAAGCGACGCCGGGTCCCAATAATCCTGAATCCAGGCATATGGGGATTCCTCAGCGGCGGGAGGGACGGGAAGGAAACATACATCAATACCGCATACCGCGAGATAAAAGAAGAGACTGGAATAGGAAAAGAGAAGCTCACGCTCCTGGGATCCATGTACGGCATTGACTGCTTTGACAGGAATCGCAGGATAAAATGGCAAAATGCAGTATTCTTCTTCAGATCCTCAACTTCCAGAGTAAACCTTGATATTGAAAACAAATCATTCAGGTGGGCACCTATAAGCGATATAAGAGCGCACCGTACGTATACTAATGTGTTCTGCAATGAAGAAAAGGTTCTAAAGAAGTTCGAGGAGTTAAGATCATGAACAAATACAAAAACGCCGCAAGCTCTAAAATAAAGCGCATACTCTCAGGCGCAAAAGAGATTGACTGCATACTAATAGCAAACAGCAACTCAATGGACCCTAATTTCAGATACCTGACTAATTTCTCAAGCGGATTGTTTGAAGGATCCTTCCTTATTGTATCAAAAGGGCGTCTAAAGCTCCTTACATCAAATCTCGAGTACGATACTGCTATCTCTCAGGCGCATGGCGCAATAGAAGTCGTAAGGATAACAGGAAGGGACCAGCTGATAAAAGAGCTCTCATCAGAAATCAAAGGAAAGGCTCTGGGCCTCAACTACTCATTCATCCCATACTCTATATACAAGTTCATAAAAAAGTCTGCCAGACCAGGGAGCATAACTGATGCGTATCCTGCATTGCTCCTTGCAAGGCTAATTAAGGACGAGAAGGAGATTTCATACATAAAAAAAGCTGCAGCTGTAACAAAGAAAGCAATGGATGCAATAGAAGAAAAGTTTAGAAGTGGAATTACAGAAGAAGCACTTGCTTTTGAATTTGACAGTATATCTGCATCATATGGTTCATCTGCACCTTCATTCCGCACCATAGTATGCTTCGGCTCAAACGCCGCCCTTCCCCACCACTTCCCTTCAAAGAGGAAATTGGGTGATAAAGAAGAGATACTGATAGATGCCGGCGCAACTGTAAACGGCTACTGTTCCGACATAACGCGTACTTTTATAGAACAATGCAGAGCCTCTCCAAGGTGGGAACGTATAAAGCTCATGTACGATACGGTAAAGAAAGCGCAGGATAGCGCAATTACACAGATAAAGGAGGGAAACAAATTCTCATCTCCTCATATTGCAGCAGAGGGAGTGATAAACTCTGCAGTGGGAGGAATATTCAAGGGGAAGTTCATACATTCCCTTGGGCATTCTGTTGGGATAGAGGTGCACGATGGAGGTTCTCTCTCCCCGAATTCAAAAGGTTACATGAAGAAAAACATGGTATTCACCGCGGAGCCCGGCATATATATAAAAGGTTTTGGCGGGGTAAGAATAGAGGACGACATATTAATTACCTCAAAAGGAGGAGTCAAATTATAAGGGGAGTTCGGCTAGCTTGGTAGGCTTCCAGATTCGGGTTCTGGAGACACGTGTTCAAATCACGTACTCCCCGTTTTACGCTTGTAGGCTTAGTATGACGGTTAGAACTATAATATAAATTCGGACTAAAAACCCAAGTCTTGTCTCTAGGGAGCTAAAGTTAAAAGTCATAAGCGGAAAAGCTGCAACTGTCATAGGACCAAGGAGGGCTGGCAAGACATCGCTGTTGCTACAAGAAATAGCAAAATATGATAAAAATGAATCAGTATACCTTGATTTTGAGGATATCGCCCTCAAAGGGATTTCCGCTACAGATTCCCTAAAAGTTATAACAGAAATTTTTGTAGAAGTAAGCGGCAGCGAAGCAAAAAGTGTATTTCTAGACGAAATACAAAACGTAACCGATTGGCAAAGTCTTGTTAGGACACTTCTTGATAGAGGCTACATCGTATACGTTACTGGTTCTTATTCAAAATTGCTTACTAAAGAAGTAGCTACGCAACTTAGGGGCAGAGGCGTTGCATATCTTTTATTGCCATTTTCGTTCTACGAAGTTCTAGTTTCAACTAACAAATCAGAATTAAATCCAGACAACTTAAGTGATGTAGGCAAACTGAAAAACATTCTTAACAAGTATCTTGAGTCTGGAGGATTCCCAGAAATAATATTGGGTAAAGAGAACAAAGATAAACTCCTTGTAGAGTACAGGGAGCTGATATTCTTCAAGGACTTTGTAGAAAGACAAAATGCAAAGAGCATAGAGGTTGCCAGATACATATTCAATTTTGTAACGCAATGCTTTGCAAGTGAAATGAGCGTCAGGAAAGTCCTCAATTCATTAAAATCGAATGGCATTCATTTTGGAAGGAATACAATATATGACTATGTGGAAAAACTGCAGGACACAATGGTATTCTTTTTCCTTGACAGATACTCTACAAAAATAAGCCTTAGATCAGGGTGGCCTAAGAAGGTATATCTTGCTGATAATGGCCTTGCCTGGCGACTTCCCTACGACAAAGGAAGGCTAATGGAAAATGCGGTATTTCTCCAATTAAAGAGGAAATGTGGCGCCACATCTATGTTAAAACTTTATTATTACAGGGACACTGCCGATAGAGAAGTGGACTTTGTGGTCAAAAATGGAATTAATGTAAAAGAATTGTTGCAAGTTACCTGCGCCTCAGAAGAAAAAGATATCAAAGATGCAGAAGTCGGGTCATTGTTAAAGGTAGGCAAGGAGCTAAAGTGCCAAAAACTAACAATCATAACCTGGGACTACGAAAAGATTCAAAACATCTCAGGTCAAAATATAAATTTTATCCCTTTGTGGAAATGGTTACTAAAGTAACCACGCAAACATGCTAAAATCACCTGCTCTCCGTTTACTTGATATATACTGATTGAAGACTTCGTTTTCCCATCTTGTCGCTGAAGCTAAAACCTGCAATATAAATCTTGTATTTCAGGAAAGCCATCGCAATGTGAAGGCACCGCAATGCACATAAATGAAACATTCTGGCCTTTTTCAACAGACACTGCGCAATAATTGGAAAATTATATTAATGAGTATGAAATACACAGAGTAATGGCAATTACTATAAGGGACATTAAGAATTATCAAAAAATCCGCGGCAACACGAAAATTGCTGATGTTCCCAAGCCAGAGCAAAAGAACCAGAACCATAAAAAGAGCCTTCTTACAAAATTAAAGCGCGGTGCAGTTATAGCTGCAGTATCCTCAATAGCGCTCATATCCCCCTCGACATCCACTATTGCGCCGCGCGGAGACGTTCCATTCGAGTATGCGCAGGAGATAGCGTCACCGCCCCTCTCAAAGGCAGA
Source organism: Microcaldota archaeon (assembly GCA_021835105.1). The sequence goes on along the minus strand of JAKBQS010000003.1, from coordinate 14,095 downwards.
AACAGGGATAGCTGTGCTGCAACAGAGCTATGATCCATCATCAGGGTTGTGGAATGATGCAAGCTGGTGGCAGGACGCACGAATATTCAATACAATAGTAACATACGCTGCATCTACAGAAAGTAGCAGATACAATTGGGAGATACGCAACACGTTCAACATAAATTCAGGATCCGGTTTTGTTGATAATTACAGTGATGATAACGGCTGGTGGTCGATTGCATGGGCCAATGCGTATTCGCTTACTGGTAAAAAAGCCTACTTGCTAGAATCTGAAGGATTATTCAGGCAGATGGAAAACAATTGGACGAGCTCGTGCGGCGGCGGTCTTGTCTGGAGCCGCAGCAGCGGTTACAAGAATGCCATATCGAACGAGCTCTTCCTAAAGGATGCAAGCATTCTCTACATAAAAACAGGGAGCAGATACTATCTAAGCTGGGCCAAACGCGAATATGGCTGGTTCCTTAAAAGCGGGATGATAAACAAATACGGTCTGGTAAACGACGGGCTTACTGTATCATGCAGGAACAACGGTGGAACCGAGTGGACATACAACCAAGGCGAGCTTATAGGCGCACTTGCGTATTTCTACACGGCAACAGGCAGCCAGAAGGCGCTTCAAGTTGCCGAATCTGTGGCAGATTCGAGCATGAAGTGGCTAAGCGACAAAGGGATACTATCAGAACCAGCTTGCACACCTGCAAACACATGCCATTCCGGTCAGGGGCTCTTCAAGGGAGCTTACATAGATAATCTATATTACCTATTCTCAATAACCGGAAATGCAAAATACTCTACTTTTATATTGAGAAACGCTAAAGCCGTATGGAATAGAGATAGGAACGAAAACTACCAGTTCGGATTCTCCTGGAACGGAAAACAAACATATTATTCAATCGGCACTGAAGATTCAGGAGCCGATGCGGAGATTGCAGCGAATGAGGTGTTACGGCAAGAACGTACTGCAGCATCAAAACAAGAAATGCTTGGACAAAAAAATTAAATAGGGAAGGGAAGTAATACGAAGTGATATAAAATGTCTGTATTATTCAAACCCAGAAGAAATAACCAAGTGAAGATTAGCGCAAATGTCGAGGAGACATTCGAGAGGGCGCGCCAGGTGCTAATTGAAAATTCAACCGAACATGGCATTAAGGCTGCAAGCACCCTATACAACCAGATCTGGTCTAGGGATTCATTCATAACCTTCATAGGATCAAACATGCTGGGAGAGGAGCGCTTGTTCGAAGCTGCAAAAAGGACCCTGACTACTCTTGGCAGGTCCAAGACCAGCACAGGGATGATTCCTGTAAATTTCGATCTATCTAGAGGAAAGCCCAGGCTCTTCTTCGCAGGTGCTACCGATGCTTCTGCATGGTACATTATAGGCTTGGCCAATCTCTACCATACGACACAGGACAGATCTCTTCTTGGGGAGAATCTCGATCATGCAATCGATGCCTACATATGGCTGAGGTATCAGGATACAACAGGTGCAATATTGATAGACAGCCACCCTGCCGCAGACTGGATGGACAATACCGTAATCAGGCAGGGCAAGACGCTTTACAACAACGTACTCTTCCTCATCGCGACGAAATGCATAAACTACCTCTGCGAGGAATCAGGGAAAACCATGGATAAACGTTTCGCGCTTGATTTCGAGACTCTGAAGCAGCGCTTCAACATGCTCTTTGCACCTGATGAGGAATTCATGCGAAGCGGCTACTGGCCAAACATTGCCGATACAGACAAGGACTACATAACCAACCCTCCTAAGGGGAAGATGCCCTTCTATCCTAATTTTATAACTTTTAACCATGTAGACATGCATTTTGATACGCTCTCAAATCTCCTCTGCATAGTATCGGGCATAAGCGATAAGGGCATGGAATCAAGCATACTCTCATACATAGAATCCAACAAGGTGGCAAGCCCTTATCCGATAAAAGTGCTTCACCCAAACATGCGCGAGGGAGACAAATTCTTCGACAAGGCTTACACCGATGCAAAACCAAAGCACTGGAGGAATGACGAGTACTGCTACCATAACGGTGGTATATGGCCTTTTGTAGGGGGCTTCTACGTTGTCTCATTGGTAGGAAAGGACAATAATGCTGCAAGCAGAGAGCTCCAGAGCCTTGCCGCTGCAAATTCAGTAAAGCGCGCATCCGGAGAGGTAGGATTCAACGAGTGGCTGCATGGATTGTCTGGCGAAGCGCTTGGTCAGGATGGCCAGTCCTGGAGCGCAGGAATGTATGTTGCTGCATATCTCGCCACAAAGGGCAAGGATCCATTTGCATTCCTCAAAACCTGACTAATTCTCTTTCAATGGTTCTAGACCATCTCTTCCTTGAAGAGACTCTTCTCAACCGTGGCCTTTATCTTATCCGCAGGATAGACGAGCTTTATGAGTTTGGTATGCCCGCGGATTCCCTTGCCTGACTCATATGTGGATATTATCCCCTGCATCTCAAGGTCTATCACGCACTTCCTGTACCATCGCGTAGTCTTGCACTCCTTCTCCATGCTCTGCGCAAGTGAAGCATATCTGCTGTAGACTTCGCCGCTGAATATGTACGTATCCGTACCCTCTATAAGCCTCTTGTACTTGCTCCCCTGCATAGTTAGCAGTGCGACCGCGTATATCACCAGCTTCTGGTGCTCTGGAAGGGTATTTAGCAGCTCATAGGCTATGTCTTCCTCGGCACTCTTCGCCGCCTGCGAGACATCATCAGCAGTGACGCTCTTGGCCTTTTTGTTCTCCGCAAGTTCCCCTGCTACGGAGAGTATCTTAAGCGCAAGCCTTGCATCGCCGCTCTCCCTCGCTGCTATCGCTGCGGCAAGGTTTATCGCCTCCTGGTCTATCCTGCCCTCCTTAAATCCGGCAGCTGCCCTGTCCTTGAGTATCGCTGCAAGCTCGTTTGAATTGTAAGGCGGAAAGACAAGCTCGTTCTCGTAAAGGGTTGACAAGCTCCTCGGATCGAGCTCATCCTTGAAGGATATATTGTTTGATATGCCTACTATCGTAACCCCTCCTGATTTGATATCGCTGTTGGAGCGCGTAAGCGTATATATCATGTCGTCGAGGTCCTTGACCATGTCTACTTCATCCAATACCACTATCAGTATCTTCCCATCTTCCTCTATCCAGTTTATGAGCCTCTCATAGATCTCGGTTATCCCATGGCCCCTCTTCGCGTACATTGGAAGATGGTCGCTCATCAGCTTGTAGAAGACCCTGTACCTTGAATTGTATATCCTGCAGTTTATGTACGATATCCTGGATCTGGATATGGGGAGCTCCTTTATCTTCCCTATTATGTTAAGCATGCACGAAGTCTTCCCAGTGCCTGTCTTCCCGTAAAGGAAGAGATTCCTTCCCCTCTCGCCTCTCAGCGAAGGGGTAAGCACCTTTACTATTGCATCCATCTGCTTCTCCCTGAAGAGCAGCGTCTGCGGTATATGGTGCTGGGACAGAACCTCCCGGTTGGAAAAGATCTCGGATTCCTTGAATACCTCAGAAAAAAGCTCATCCATCTTTACCACCTAGGGGTCAACGATTTGTTATTTTCTTTATTATGCTTATAAACTCTTGTCTTATTCTCTCATCCTCAAGGACAGGCACCTTCCCCTCATCGCTCATTGCCGATAAAGCAGGATCATTCTTTATTGTGCCAAGGAAATCGCATCCAAGCACCTCTGCCGTCTCTTTCCCTCCTCTTGGTTCTCCGGAAGACATATTCTCCACAACTCCAAGTATCGCAACCCCGAGCCTCTTGGCCATCATTCCAGAGCGCATTGCATTTATCGAGGCGATCTTAGGTGGTGTGGTGACTATAACAAAACCGTCAAGCTCCAGCAGCTGTATTATGGAGAGGGGCGCATCGCTTGTTCCCGGAGGAAGGTCTATTATCAGGTAATCCAGCTCACCCCATTCGGTGTTCTCGAAAAACTCGCTTATCATCTTTGCAATCAGCGGCCCCCTCCATATTATGGGCTTCTTCGCATCATCTGTAAACATCGCGGTAGAGAGGACCTTAACTCCATTTACTTCCTGCGGCTTTAGCGGATAGCTCTGCTCAACATAATCGCTTATCCCAAGGAAGAGAGTTACATTCGGACAGTCTATGTCTGCGTCGAGCAGGCCAACAGAATACCCCTGCTCCTTCATCGCGAAAGCCAGGTTCACTGCCACAGTAGTCTTTCCAACGCCGCCCTTGGCACTGTAGACCCCTATCTTATGCTTTATCGCAGCAAGCTTTGTCTTTATCTCCTTCTTCTGGTTTATTATCTTGAGTATGGAAGGATGCATCTTCGGCATCTGCTCTGGATTCGCCTCTTCAGTAACCATAAAATCACATACATCTATGGCGATAAAGTGTTATAAAATCTGTTGAAAATAGCTAATATGTCAGTCACGCTTCTGAAGCATCCTCTCTATCCCAATAAGAAGGTCAAGGATAAGGCCCGATACGGCAAGGAATATCCCAGCTAGTATCAGCATTATCGAGAGCAGAGCCCTGCCCGGCTCCGAGAGGACGCCTGTATTGGCAAAATTGAATACTACGAATATTCCAAGCACCACCCCTATTACCGCCATGGCACCTCCTATCCCGCCGAATACCATTAACGGGCTGTAATCCCTTATCTGCCTTATGAGATGCGCTCCTACATTTATCCCATATGCGAACTTGGATGAGGTGAGCTTTGACTTTCCATAAGCCCTCTTATAATAGCGTATGCCCACCTCATCTATGGCCCAGCCCCTTCTGGCGAGCTCTATAGCGAAGAATGCTATCCCTGCCCTGTAAGGGTCCACCTTCCTTATCTCGTCAAATGCATCCCTCCGCATCACGAAGAGGCCGGTAAGAACGTCATGCACCTTCGTCCTGTATAGCTTGCTGAATATGTAGCTCAGGGCCCTGTTCCCGAACCTCAGATAAAAGCTCATAGATCCCTTCTCCAGCCCTGCCAGCCTATTCCCAAGCACAAGCCCTACATCTCCCTTCTCGATGATCCTTACGCCTTCCTTCAGCCCTTCCGGGTCGTGAGTGCCATCGGCATCTATGCTCGCGAGTATATCCCCGTGGGCAGCCCGCAGCCCTTCCACTATCGCGTTCTCCACGCCCCTGCTTCGCTGCCTTATCACTATAGCCCCTGTCTTCTCGAGCCTCTTCCTGTAGGCTTCGCTGCTCTTGTCAACTATTATTATCTCCACTCCGCTGCCGAACATCTGGCGTATCCTGTGTATAAGTGTGAATACGCTCTCTTCCTCTATCGTTGGTATTATTACACTGATATGCTTTGGCATGTCCTCAAGCTATAAACTAATTTAAACCCTTTTAACCCTTTCTGTGATCGCTTCCTCAACAGAGCCACCTGCAAATATGCGCGGAGACTGGTTACCCTGCCTGAAGAGAAGAAACTCATCACCTTTCTCTACCGGCACGTCCTTCATAAACGAGAGAACCACTTCGGAATCGGAGCAGGATTCTATCCTGGCTTCCGTATAAGAAAATCCCGAGACGAAACCGTAAACCTTTCCACGTTCCATCTTCTCGTTCGCAAGCGAATTGATCCTGACGCTGCATCTTGCGGAAGGCACTTTCGGAACATGCATGGCGCAAAGGCTGTCGCCCTTCTCAACCTCATCGCTCTCTATTCCTTTCAGTGCCAGACCTACCCGTGTCCCGGGCCCAGCTTCTAGAATATCCTCATCCTGCGCCTGTATTGACCTTATCAAGACCTCCTTTCCTGAGTTATGGTAAAGTTTATCGTGCACCTTAACAGTGCCCCTTGCAACTATCCCGAGAACGATGCTGCCCACGCCTTTTACCTGGAATGACTTGTCTATCTCAACCTTAACCAGCCCATCGGATGAATTGCCATGGTAATCCGCAATAGCCTCGAGGAGCCGCTCCTTTCCTGTAATCAGGAAGTCGCTTATCTTAAGGTTGGAGACAAAGCCGGAGACATCGTTCTCATCTGTAAATATCGCCCTTCTCCTGATAAGCGAGAGGGCTATGAGAACCTCCCCAAGGTCCTTGTCCACCGCAGCTGTGCTCACTATAACTATCCTAGAGACGAGTATGGATTCGCAGAGGCCATAAAACTTCTCTGCGATGCTGGAAGGGGCAAGCGCGACTATCACATCGTCCCCTGATTTCCTGTTGTAAAAGACTATGCCGTTCCTTGAGCCCTCCTTGCCAACAAATGATGCGAGCGATGAATCCAGCGGAACAGATACTATCCTATGCATATATTACACCATATAATCTCTTGCATCGCAATAACCTATCAATTCCTTCAAACCTCATTGTACTTCTTGTTCAGGCCCTTGAAGGCCCTTACCGGATACTTCTTCCTGTTCTTCTCGAGCTTCCTTACGAAAGCGGATGCTATGTCTATCCCTGCAATATTTGCAAAGGCTATTGCGCCGAATATTACATCGGAGAGCTCATCCTCAACCTCTTCCCTCTTCCTCCTATCCTTCATTATCTCCTCAACCTCCCTCTCAGACTTAAACCTGAAGTGCTCAAGGAGCTCTGCCGCCTCTATAGATATGTCAAGTGCAAGATCCTTCTCATTGTGGTACTGCTCCCAGTCACGCTCCCTGACAAACTCGCTTACCAACTCACGCAACTTCCTAATACTTGTTCTATCGTCCACGATATCACTTGCTCGCGTTCCCGAAGAGCTCGAGAAGGGCCTCCTTCTCTCCTATAAACTTGTCCCTGACTGGCGATATAAGCTTTATCAAGGCTCTAGAGACCGCGCCCTTCAGGTCTACCGGGTGAAGTTTCTTCGAGGCGTACAGTGCCTCAAGCTCCTGATAGCTCAGTATCTCGATATCGCCTCCATACTTTGCATCCCTCTCAACCTCAAGCTTCCCTGCCGAAGGGATTATCAGGTATCTGCAGAGCTCAAGAAGGGGGTTATGCTCAACAACCCCTACAGGGCACCAGCTGCCTCCTATGGCCGAGCGTATTTCATCGTCGGTATACAATATCCCTATCGCAGACCCGGGCTTCGACTTGCTCATCTTCATCTCTGCCACAATCTCCTCCTTGTTCCCGTCCCACATGTTTTTAGGCGGTTCAGAGAGCGATGGAAGGAGATGGTGATGAATTGGCACTATCCTTCGCATTCCCATCTCTCCGAAGAGCTCCTTGGCGAGCATGTGCACCTTCCTCTGGTCCATTCCCGCATGTGGTATATCAACGTCAAGCGCCTCTATGTCAGCAGACTGCATTATCGGGTATATGTACTGCGAGACGTGGAGCGTATCCTTCTCGCTCCTTCCCTCTATTATAAGCGTCCTTGTAGCCCTCGCGATTGTTGTCCGCGTTGCCATACGCATAACCAGTTTCCAGTATTCCTGATATTTCTCGTAAAGCTCAGAGCCCAGCACGACCTTTGTCTTTGGGGATACCTCCTTGAAGAGCCTCCTGTAGAATCCCGAGGCCTTTATTATCCTATCCCAGTCCCCTCCAAGCTTGTTGTTTGCAACCGTGTGCCAGTCTGCGAGCAGCACCTGGGTCTCCACGCCTGCGGCTTCGAGGTCCTTAAGCTTCTTGCCAGCAACCAAGACATGCCCTATGTGTGGCATACCGCTTATCTCAAGGCCTATATAGTGTTTGGGCCTTGATTTTGTCTCAAGAAGAGTGCGCAGCTCGCCTTCAGTTACTATCTCTTCGACAGGCTCTAATCTTATCAGCCTAATGCGCTCGTCTATATCCAATCTAACACTCTTTGAAAAGCAACTGCACCATCAATCGCGCTTCGCGTCACGAAGGCGCTTCTCCTTAGCCATATCCTGCGCCTTGTTGACCAGTGCAACTCCTGCCCTCTCCGCTATCCTTACGCATGCACCAAAAGCCACCAACCCTGCCCAAGCAGTCCATTCAATCTCATTCTTAGGCGCGTGCGAGTGCAGAACAGAATAAACTAATCTCGTAAAAACACCCGATACAGTATATCTGAAGCCAACAATATAAATTATTTGCCATATCCTTATATAATCGGAAATGCGCAAAGCACTTCATGTTCAGCAAGGATGATACTCGATGAATCCGCAGGATATAAAGAGGGCAGAGAGACTTAAGAAGCTGCTCGAGAGGGTTGCATTTGCGTCGCTCATAGTTGACATATCGATAGCAGTAGTAACTCTCATATCGATAAACTTCGCGAAGCTTAACCTCCTTCAGCTCCAGCTTATACTGAATTATGTCCTGACATTTATAGTCATCATAGCCGTAGGGCTATTTGCGATACTCATTGCGATATCGCATTACGAGAATCTTCTGAACAACTTCGAGCTTATAAACAACAAAGTGGTAAATTCCTTCCGCAGGCCTTTCGGCAAGTCTCCGCCTCCAAAGAAGGAGTCGGTGCAGGAACAGGAGCAGAGCGAGGTGCAGCACTGATGAAGGCAGTAATACTCGCCGGAGGATACGGGAAGAGGCTGATGCCGCTTACCGCAACCCTCCCAAAGCCGCTCGTGGAGGTAGGCGGGAAGCCGATAATAGAGTGGCAGATATCCTGGCTCAAGAGTCTCGGGATAAGCTCGTTCGTCCTTCTCGTAGGCCATCTGAGGAACAAGCTTATAGAGCATATGGGGAAGAAGGCCCAGGAACTTGGTGTAAGCGTGGAGTATTCCGAAGAGCCGGAGCCCATGGGCACGGCAGGTGCACTGAAGAATGCGAAAAAGCTTCTCTCAGAGGAGCGGGAATTCATAATGCTGAATGGCGACAATATAACCAACATCAATGTTGATTCGCTTCATATCAATGCCTCAATTGCCTCGATAGCCCTGGTCCCGCTAAGAAGCACATATGGCATCGTGAAGACGGCTGGGGAGAGAGTCATAAGCTTCGACGAGAAGCCGCTTATAAAAGACTACTGGATGAATGCAGGCGTATACATGATGTCGCATGAGATATTTGGATACCTCCCGGAGCGTGGCAACCTCGAGAACACAACATTTACGGAGCTCACCAAGGAAGGAAAGCTCGGAGCTGTGAAGTTTCCATCGGCGTATTTCAAAGGAGTAGACTCGATAAAGGACATAGATGAGGTCTCTCATGACCTGCTCTCCGGCAAGATATACGGCTAAGCCTGCTTCCGCGCCTTCCTGAGCTTGTCTATAATCTTGCTGTAAGAATCCTTCTTCCTGGCTATGGCCCTTACCCTGCGGTTCTTCCTTGATACGATATCTTTCATCTCTGCAAACCTTCTCCTGCGTATTATCCTAACCGGGAAGAATTTGTATCTCTTCAGCTCCTTGGAGAGGCTCTCCAGCTCCTTTGCTTCAGTCGCATAGAGCTCCTCTGCCTTCTCCTTCTTGGAGATGAGATCTAGGAGCGTTATGTTATAGTATTTGTCAAGCGCATCTGTAGTATCGGATTTTGTCACAAGGCCATAGATTAGGGGCATGGTGAGCCTGCTGCCTATCTTCATTGCATATATCTCGGCAAGCACCTCAACAGTATTCATGTACCTTATCATGTCTGTGCTATGCATATTCTTGGACCTGGCAACTATCTGGTTCAAGCATGTTAACTCGTAATCAAGGCCTCCGAGTATGCCGCGCATCTTCCCTATATGGCTCTGCAATTCCTCCCTGCTATGCTCGCTGCTGCTTATCTTAAAGCTCAGGTCATCTTCCACTATCTTCCTGAATGCGGCAGCTACCAGATCGCTGCCCAAAGATGCATTATCGAGACGCTCGTCGCCTTTTCCAAGTTTTACCTGTTCCATAAATCCAACCCTGCTCCCGTGGGAAGAGCAGATGAACCAAATATGATTTTACGAATAAACTATTAAACTTATCACTCCGGATATTATAAACGCAAGAACCCCCATTATGAGTATGCCAAGCAGGACTATCTTAAGCGTCCTCTTGAAGGTGTCCATATCCGGCCTGTAGCTGACGGACATTATATGCCTTGCATCGGAATTAAACCTCTTGAGCTTCTTTATAGGATTAAGTTCCAGGAAAACACCTTCAATCAAAGATCTTATCAAGGTCCGCCGTTGCCTCAAACTCCTCGTGCTTCTTCTTCATCATCCCGAATTCGGTATATTCCGGGAACTCTACCCCGCTCATAACAACCATGAGCTTTATCGCGCTCTTCTGCATGGACGGTTCTATCCTGGCGCCCCATTTGAGCAGTGCATCCTCGCTTATTCTGGATGAGACCTCCTGGAATATGCTCTGTGCCTCCCGGAGCGTGAGGTCTTCCCCGCCTACTATGTTGACAAGCGCCTTCTTCGCCGTGGATATGTCGGCATCGAGCAGAGGGCTCTTAAGCGTATTCTCTATTGCCACCATCGCCCTGTCATTTGTCTGCGAATTGGACTCGCCTATGCCTATTACCGCATAACCCGAATCCTTGAGCACGCCGCGCAGGTCCGCGAAATCCAGGTTAACCATGCCTGGCTTAGTGACCATCTCAACTATCCCCTTTGTGGCATTGGCAAGAACCTCATCGCTTATCTTGAAAGCCATGTTAAGCGGAAGATCCGGCGCGACAGAGAGAAGCTTATCGTTTGGTATTATTATTGTTGTATCCGTAGCCCTCTTGAGCCTTGCAAGCCCTTCAAGCGCATTCCTCATCCTTATCCTTCCCTCGCCCGAGAACGGGAGAGTCGTTACGCCTATAGTGAGCGCGCCTGCTTCCCTCGCCTCATGCGCAAGCACTGGCGCTGCCCCAGTCCCAGTCCCGCCTCCAAGCCCGCATGTGACAAAGACGAGCTGCGCGTCGCTTATTATGTGCTTGACATCCTCCTTGCTCTCCATCGCAGACTCCTCTCCCAGCTTGGGATCGCTACCCGCGCCCATCCCCCGCGTAGACTTCTTGCCTAAGAGAACTTTCCTATGCGCCCTTATCCTTGCAAGATGCGCGGCATCGGTATTAGTGGCTATGAGCGTAGCGCCGTCTATGTTGAGCTCTGTCATGCGCGCTACGGTATTTGAGCCTGACCCTCCAGCTCCAAGAACATATATCTTTGGCTTGGCCGACTCTATGAACTTAAGCAGATCCTCGTCATCCTGCGAGAGGAAGTTTTCAGGCATACGCATACCTCATACTAAATTCCCTGATAAAGCATATAAGAGTTACCATTCTACCTTAACGTAATTGGTCCTTATGTCAAGGTTCCTGAACGGAAGGAGCCCTTTTATCACACCTTTTATTCCCGCAGAGGCAATCTCTATATCCTCCTTGTTGAAGATTCTCTGGTGATGCTTCACTGCGCCCTCGATAGCCTCCTCCTTTCCCTTAAATAGCGCTATGCCGAATGACCTATAGCTCCCGCTGATAGGCGCGACAAACTGGAAGGTATTGAGCAAAGGCTTGTGTTCGTCCGCATTCATGTAGCTCTCCCTAGCAAGCGCGAATCTTGTGGATGTGGTGGTCTTATTGAACCTGTAGTTTATGAAGTATGATATAGGGAACAGGCCAATGGGCTCCTGCACAGCAATGGTAAAGCGCCTTATGACCTCGCTCTTTCTCAGGGTGAATATCCTGTACCTTATCGTATCCTCCTTAATGCCGAGTTTCTCCGCCATCTCCCTGTATCCCATCCTGGAATCCTGGTTGAGCAAGCCCAATATGCGCTTATCATCCTCGTCTATCTGCTTGTTGTACTTGTCTATAAAGCCTACGAAATCGTTGCTTAGCGGCATATATCCAAAATGCGCAAATACGTATTCTGATGGCCGTATCACAACCCCGTATTCGGAGAGCTCTGAAGCTACCTTCGTCTCCCACCTTATATAGTCGACAGGATTCCCTGTTACGGCGTATATAAGCAAATCGTAATCCCCTTCGGTAAGGTAGACATTCTGCGAATACATATCCGCGCCGAAAAAGTCCCTGAGCGCCTTCTCATCCGGCTTCCTGGCAAACTTAACCATCACTATATGCCTCTCGCTTATTCCCAGCCTGGATGTGTTGAGTTCAAGCGTAAACCTTATCTTCAGCTTCTCCGTCAGCCTGCGCAGGAGCCTCGAAGTAGTTATGCGCGAGCAGCCTATCTCCTCAGATAGATTTGTAATGGTTGACCTTGAGTTATTGCTAAGTTCCCTAAGGAGCATCCGCTCCTTTTCATCGACTTCCATGCTAATACATCCATCTCAAAATATAAATATCTTGACAGAATCCTAAAAAAATGCAAATGTTCTTCTTTTATGCTCTTATTTTAAATATTATCTTAGGAGTAAAATAAATGTACCTATTTGTGGTCTTTATGAAAGACGCACCCAACAACATGGAATTAGTTGGAGCCATGACGGAAGGCAGTTATGGCGGCAACACACAGGGCACTGCTTCTTCCCAGGAGCTCACCAACCTTAAGAGCCTCCACCGCAACGATGACAAGTGTGCTGCGTGGGATTCTCTAGATGCGTACTCGAGCCTCAAGAGCGTAAGCATGTTCTTCTCAAGGCATGCAAAGCCTGTCAGCGGAAGCCCATCAATACTCTTCCTTGACGATTCAAAGAGGAAGGACAAGCTCAAGATGAAGCTGGGATTTTCGGTAAAGTACGACTACAGGGACAATGCAATATACATCAACCCGAACATCTGGAAGAAAAACAACTATACGGAAGTACTATCCTCGAAGATCTCGAGCTATTCATCATACTACGCAATATACAAAAACACCAACGCAGGCCTCATCGCAAGGGAATACTTCAGGTACATACTCAAGAACCACTATTCCGGACCTGATTCTGCGCTGAGCAAGGTGTTCTCCAGCGTAAAGAAGGTCAAGAGCATCGCAAAGATAGGCGCTCCTGAAGTAGACGCCATGGTGCAGGGAGCCGGCGCAAGGTTCTTTGAGCTCGCCTTCCGCGTCTCAGAGGAGTTCGACATGCTCGATGCTTCATATGGGATAATGAGCAGGATGGGTATGCATCCGGTCTCAAATCTCACAATGGTAAGGGCCATAGCTATGGGCAAGGAGAAGACCAAGAGCTTCGAGGAGTTCAGGAGCTACTTCACCAAGCTGCACAGGATCCGCAGGGCAGAGGCGGAGGAGATACTCGCCACTCTTGCATTCATAGAATCCGACCTTGACATAAGCCAGACGATAAAGACGTTCCTCAGGCCTCCGGAGGAGGCATTCAAGAGGATATACTACCTCGCAGTCGCCAAGAGCGACAGGGTAAATGAGCTTGCGGAACGCATACTAGAGCACAGGCACAACCAGAGCAGGGACATATACTCTGCTGAATTCAGGAGGCTAACAGAGGAGGAGTTCGATTACATGCACAAGTTCGTAAGGCTGCACCTCCACTCCAAGAAACAGTACTGAAAGGATCATATTCAAGCACCACGCGCAGGCATGAGCATGAGATTGAAGACTAAAGGGTATATTGCAATAGCAATAGCAGTGATAGAGCTGGCGTTCCTCCCAATAATGATAGAGGTAGGCGCCAGCGGCATCGGCAACATACCCCTTGCCTTCTACATATTCATGTTCTCCTCTGTAGCTGCGCTTGCGATAGGCTACAGGCACGATAAGCTTAGCGGTGTGAAGAAGATAATAACATCGCGCAACATGCTGATCATTATACTTATCACGGGCCTTCTCAACGATGCAATATCGCAAATATTCCTGGGCATCGGCACGCTTGGCACAAACCCCAGCGTTGCTGCCATAGTATTCAGAAGCTGGGTGATATTCGTGGCCCTTCTCTCCCCTCTCGTCTTAAGGCAGAGGATAACAGGTAAGCAGCTATTTGCCACAATCCTCGGTTTCTCAAGCGTATTCCTGATAATGGCAACAGGCCCATCGCTCTCCCTGAACCTGGCACAGCTCCCATTCATAGCCGCGCTTCTTATCTCAGCATTATGCGCTACTTCATCAAATCTGCTCATGAAAGTATACAACGCAGATCCTGTATCATCTGTAGTGCTCTTCAACATCGCCTCATTCGCTTTCCTTGGCGTATTCGCCCTTTCATCTGGCGTAAATCTCGCCATAAGCCTTAATGCAACAGATATACTTACGATAGCCTTCCTCGGCGTGGTCAGCTATGCCATAGGATCCAGCCTGTATTTCTACGCACTGAAGATATTCGGGC
>JAKBQS010000029.1 GCA_021835105.1 Microcaldota archaeon | reverse complement strand
ACAATCCTGCCATCATCAGGTCCTATCGCATCAAATATGGCCTGGTTGAAAAGGTATATTCCTGCGCTAATCAATTTGCTGCCCTCTTTCTCAGAAGGCTTTTCCACGAAATCAACCACTCTTGATCCATCCAGCCTTATCACTCCGAACTTACTCGTCTTTGCAGAAGTAGTCAAGGCTATAGTTGCCAGTGCTTTTGTTTCGACGTGATGCCTGTACATTTCATACATATCAAACTTGAATATCTGATCGCCATTCATTGCAAAAAAATCCCCTGAAACAAGTTCCTTTGCAGTTACCAATGCGCCCTGCGTGCCTGCGCGGCGGCTTTCGCGTATATATCGTATCTTAACACCGAAGGAACTTCCATCGCCAAGGGCTTCAATAACCTTTTCACCGTAAGCGCCTATGACGAGTATTATCTCGTCTATAGAGTTTCTCTTCAGTTCCCTTATTATATACTCTATAATCGGGTGGTCCTTTATGCGTATTAAGCATTTGAGGGATCTTGCACCACCAACATTCACGCTTTCCCCACCGGCAAATATTATTGCCTGCTTAGGGTAGCTTGCCGAGAGAGCTGACCTTATAAGGTACTCTATTGCATGCGATCTGTTCCTTATATTTACACCATCAACGACTCTGTCCACTTTATCCAGAAGTTCCTTGTCAACCGTTATGGTAAGCCGCTCCTTCATTATATTGCCTTTGGAAATATTCGCATTAAAGGTTATTAACCTTCTACGTGCTTAACCTTACCCCTTCCAAGCGCCGCCGCCAAGCTGTATATCGCCTTTTCAGGCTCTGTTGATTTAGCTATTGCGCTTGATACTATTACACCGTCCGCTCCAAGCAGGAGCGCAGCCTTCGCATCCGCATCAGAAGATATTCCTGCCCCTGCCAGTATCTTCCCGGAAAAGTGACTTCCGCATGCATTCTTAGCATCCCTTATTAAATCCGGCTTGGCAGAGGATACAGAAACCCCGCTTCCTATAAGCTCGCGCGGCTCTATTGCAACATAATCCGGATTCATCGAAGCAGCAGCAGAAGCCTCGTACCCATTCTCAACGCATATGCATGCTTTAAGCCCTGCAGCCTTTGCATTCTCCAGGAGTATCTTCGCTTTTGAGATGCCTACCCTATTTTCAGAATGATTTATTATTACGCCTTGCACTCCTGATGCGACAAGGGCTTCGGGAACAACCTTTCCTGTACTCTGGCCAATACCTCCATAGTCAACCGACTGGGAGAATACGCTTATGCTGCAGGACTCGGCAACCAAGGCAAGATCTGGCATAGGCGGAGCAATAATTATCTCAACATCCTTAAAACTGGCAGATACTGATTCTGCGGACTTGGCAAAAGCGACGGCACCACTCCCAAAGGCCTTCGGATAGTTCTTCAGGTTTATTATAAGAGTAGCTCCCATAGGCTTCCACCAAGCGCCTGCCACTTTCTGTAATTGGGCAAACCCTTATCTAAACCTTCCGTTCACCCTGCTCATAAGCGCCTTGTAGCCATTGCTGTATTCGAGCTCTTCTGGGACTAGCGTTGCAGGATGCACGAAACCCTGCTCCCTCATAAATTCTGCCTTCTGCACTGCCTTTGATCTATAATAATCCCAATCCGCTGTCTCGAAACCATCCATGTAAGCAGTTATCTTCCCATCCTTTATGCTAAATAATGTGCAGCTTATTATCGGCATGCAGAAATTGCTACTTGCAGGCGAGTTGTTCTTA
This sequence comes from Microcaldota archaeon, assembly GCA_021835105.1. The sequence continues at coordinate 7,962 of JAKBQS010000029.1, read as the reverse complement.
ACTGGCATGAGCGGCATATGATGGCTTCCACGTGTGTCGCCTGCAACATAATGCACTGTCTTGAAAACAGAGCAGGCTTCTTCTGTAGCCGGAAAATCCTTCTGCAGCCTCACTATGCACAAGGGATCATCCTTGCCAACATAAGTTCCTGCGATATTATGCAACCTGTCAGTGGTTGCTGCCAGCATGGGCTCTCCGCCAAGCGATTTCACGGAGTCTATTACATACCTTCCAGGATACATAAGGGTCCCGCCTATAAGAAAGATGTCTTCAGGAGTCTTGAACTCCGCTTTCTTTCCTGTCTCAACATCCATCACCGCGATTCTTACTCCTTCAGATAAGGCCTTATTAACCAAAAGGCCTGTGTTTGCGGAAGGCTCGCAGAAAAGCCTATAGAAAGGATAGTTAAAAGCTCCAGGTTCGGTCTTGTCAGCAGTAAAGAGTGCAACGGCTTCATTCTCCCTCGCTTCAAACTCCATCTCAGCAACTCCTGGCCCGAGACCTTTTATGTTGCCAGAGAAGGAATCCTTCAGCAGATCCTGCCCGGCTCCATATAATCCTTGTGCAGAAGCCACCTCCGCCCCCTTCTTGAAGGCATCCCAGGCAAGCCTGTGCACATCCTTGTTTCCAAGTCCCCACTTATGTGATAGAAGCATATGTATGTCGTCTCCAGTAAACCCGAAATAAGCATCGTCTATCTTTCCACTCTCGATGCCCTTTTTTACAATCTCATCGCGGACAGTCTCAAATACCTCCTTGCTGGGCTTGGTATGGCCTCCTATAGACCCTATATCCGCCTTTATTCCAGATAATGTCAATTTCATAATATCACCTAACTGCACACTTTATCAAGCCGCTAAAATCGCGCTTGATAATTCTTGCAAATGCAACATCCCCTGCGCCTGCCATTCCAAGCAGCTTCTCATCCATGATGCCCAGCATCTTTGAGATTCTGTACGCCTTACCGAAAAGGAGCAACGAGGCACCGCTGTCTCCAGAATCTAAAGCTTCGGAAAAGGCCTTTAGATATGCATCAAGCCCTTTCCTAAGCAGCCTGTTGTCCTGATAATTGGTGGCGTGGAGGCAGTATATGGCTGCCTTCACGAAGAGCCTTCCGGCATCGTCCCACCTACCATCTGAGGCAAGCCTGTCGCCTAGTCTTTCAAGTCTTTCTCCCACCCCCACTGTGCTTGCTTCGATGAGCGCCATCACACCAATCCTACTTTATCATATGTTATCATATATAATCATACTAATTTATATTACCATACTATTAAAGCAAAAACAATGTCCTAAAGACGCCTGTAAACACTCGGCGCTGTACGTACCATCAGAAGCAAGATAGTATCTGATGGAAGTGAGTATCGGCTATATGCGCCAAAGCTCTATAATCTACATACGTTGCAGAAGTGTCATCTCTCTATAGTCTGGTTGCAGCCCTGCACCGAAGCCACATCGCCTTTGAGGATAAGCGAGAGATAACCTACAACCGGAACATCCACGAGCTCGTATCCAAAAACTTTGTTCTGGTTTACCGGGTAATTTTCTGCCTGTATATCAAACTCTGCATTGTTGTCCCCTTTAGTTATCGTATAATAAGTTCCATTCACGTTGATCTCTGCTATTGCCCTGTGTATTATGAACCCGCCCACATCATAAAAACTGTCATTTGGGGTAGGCTCGTATACTATTATTGGATTTGAGTAGTTTTCTGCTATTCTCGTGCCGTTTATCTGGATTCCGGAGGTATAAACTATATGGTACTGCCTGCCGCTTAAGCTAACGTTGCCTATCGAGTAGTTGTACTTTATCAAATTATCGTTCTGATATGAGCTCGGCAGAACACATCTGGATACCAAATAATCCTCGCCAAGGTATTCGTACCTGTATACACAAGGCACACTGTACAGCGCAATATTGTATGACTCATTCCCCACTATGCCAGAGACCTGCACATCAGACTCGTTCGAGTTGAAATAAGGGTAAAATGCTATAAACTCGCTCTGCATATTAGCAACCATCCTATCGAAGCTTGCCCGCGATACATTGACAACAGGTATGTGGTGCTGAGCGGCAAACTGGCTCATGTTGCTTATTCCATGCAGAACTACCAGGTCTCCCCGCTGCAGCGTAGGAAGCATGCTGCAGCTCGCTACTGTAGATATCGGAACTCCCGAAGTCCCGAAAAGCAGCGGGAGAACAACAAACATTACTATTATCACTACAACTACGACAACTGCAAGGTCCCTTACTGTGTTCTTGCCTCCTTCCTCCTTGACTCCCTGCCTCAGTTCCATTGCAACAGTGCCTACTATCAGGAAAAACAGTATTACTCCAATGTAAAAATTGTTGAAAAATGCATATATAATCAAGAGCAGAAGGATAGCTATATACTCAGGCCAAAGCCCAAGCTTATTGGGCTTTTTTACCCTCTTCTCCTCTTCTATTCTGGTTTTTTTACCTTTAGGCATAATGATCATCATGGAAAGAATGGCACCATTCCCGACTGATGTGATCAGGCAAGTGCCAGATGCCTATCGCAGATCTGCTGCTGGCGCAGCAGTAATCTAACTGCAATAATTATTATATATCTGCGCAATCCTTCCTGTTTTAACGCCTAGGCTATAAAAACGTCTATACCTTCTGGCTGTTCAATATCGCAGGGATCTCAACGCCTATTGCCTTCGATATTCCATCGACTTTTACCACACCTATCGCAGTATCTGCATTGACTATAAGGGAGTCGTTGTGGCTTACTACTATATACTGTGCTTCTCCGCTGAGTTCTTTTATGAGCTTTGAGAGGGTCTTCGAGTTCTCCTTGTCAAGTGCAGCATCCACTTCGTCGAATATATAAAGCGCGGCAGGCTTGCACAAGTGTACGGCAAGTATAAGCATAATTGATATTATTGATTTCTCGCCCCCTGACATTCCCTGTATCGCTTTTCTCATCTTCCCATCATATATGCGTATCTCTATTCCTGAATTCAGAGGGTCTCCAGGGTCTGAAAGAGCTATCTCTGCTTTATCCTGGTATACGTAGCCGTAGAGCCTGCTGAAATTCGCGTTCACTTTCTCAAATGCCTCAAAGAAAGTCTTTACTTTTTTGGAATCAATCTCCTCTATCATCTTGAGCACAGACTCCTTTTCCATCCTCAATACCTCAGTCTTGGAACGGGCTTCTTCGACACCAGCTGCTCTCTCTTTGTAAATCTCTGGTGCCTTGAGGTTTACTGTTCCGAGAGACTTTATTTTCTCATTCAGAACAGCCATCCTGCTCTCGAGCTCATCAACATTCCCTTCCGCAGGTGCTTCCCCATTCTCGTAAGATTGCAGTTCAGCATCTATATCGTTTATCCTCATCTCCATCTGATTCTTGCGCATCTTGCACTCGCCAATCCTCCGCTCCGCATTCTCCTTCTCGGTACCCAGCCTTCCACGCTCCTCGCTTATCTTCTGCAGCTCGGCATCTATCACTTCCAGCTCCTTGTATATCCTCTTATTAGCCGCACTGCTGTTGAGTATCTTCGCCTCTAGGTCCTTCTTCGACTTGTGCAAGACCCCTTCCTTAAGCCTAAGCTCCTGCACTGCCTTTTCAATAGACTTCGCCATTGCCGCATTCTCCTCTGCCTGCTTGGTATACTCCTTTATGCTCCTCTCAAGAAGCTGGTTTTCTTTCTGTGCCTCGGCTATCTTTATGCTTACGGCCTCTATGCTCTCCCTCAGCGCAGCGATCCTCTTCCCTGCCTCCTTCCTCTGCCTTCTCTGCTCTTCAGTATCATGCCCCGCACTGTAAATCTTCCTTATCCTCTCCCGCCTCTCTGCAAGCTCTTTCGCGGCATGCATATACGCATTCTTCTTTGCCTGCAGCTCTTCCACCATGACTTTCAGCTGCCCTTCAAGCATGCTTATCTCATCGCGTGCCTTGGCCGCGAGTCCATTGCCCTTTTGCAGTGCATCCTCAGCAGCTCTCAGTCCATCTTCAGCCCCTTTCCTCTCTGCCTCGCAGTACGAGAGTTCCTTTCTAAGCGAGATAAGCTCCTCGCCCTTCCGGTTGATGCTACTTAATACGCCATCCCTCTCCTTCTCAACCGCCGCAAGCTGCCTAGCAAGAAGCGAGACGGAGACGCGTTTCTTAACCGTGCCTCCTGTAACTGTTCCAGATTGCTCTATCAGCTCCCCTTCAAGCGTCACATACCTGTGCTTGCCTATCCCTATTCCACGCGCAGTCTGGAATGAATCGACTAGATAGGTGTTATAAAAAATATAGTCGAATGCCTTGCTGAACCTCTTCTCGAAATGAATTAAATCAAGAAGCGCCTGCGCTCCATGAACTTCAAGGGTGCGGCTTGCCTGTATGCTATCAAGGGGGATAAACGTCGCCCTTCCATACCCATTCTTCTTGAGGTACCCTATTATCCTCTCCGCAGTCTTAAGCCCGTCTACTACGTAGTACTCCAGCCTGTTGCCTCCTGCAGCTTCTACAGCATAAGCATTCTTCTGGTCAAATTCAAGGAGGTCTATGGCCTTTCCGTAGAATCCATCTTCCTTCCCAAAAGCGCTTCCTATCCTCTCCTCCACAGCACTGTCTCTCCTACCTGCGTAAGCGATCCCTTCCCTGAGCTCAAGGATCCTCCTCTCATGCGTTCCCCTCGCAGCAAGAAGCTCCCTCTCCTCCGCTTCTGCTGCGGCTATCCGCTTTCCAATATCGCCAACTTTCCTGCCAAGCCCTGCTACCGTGTCCCTTGCCTTCTTCCCTGCCTCCTCAGCCTCAGCCACAGAGTTTGCAATTGCCTCAAGGGATGATTTCCTATCCGCAATCCTTCCTTCAAGCACCTGTCTGCCTGAGTCGAGCCTTGCAATATCGTCTTTCATTATCGCTATATTGTCCTCAAGTTCAGCAACCTCCGCCTCCTCCCTCTCTATTCTTCCAATCGCATTATCCGCCGCAGCGTCGTCGCTATCCGCAGGAAGCTGCTTCCTGAGAGCGTCCCTCTCGCCCTCCATGCGCGTTATCGCTTCCCTGTTCTCCTTGACCTGCGCTCCAGATTCGGACATGGATGCGTTTGCCTTCTCAACTCCCATCCTGCATCTATCTATCTCTGACAATGAACTCTTAATCTCCACTTCAGTCCTTGCAAGGTCGCCGTTTATCACCTCGAGTTTCTTGTTCACATCGCTTACGGAGATCGACCCTTCATTCATCTCCTTGAGGAGCCTCTGCCTCTCAACATTGAGCTGCTCAACCCTCCTGCCGAGCTCGTCAAGGCTGGCAATGAACTCATTCTTCTTCGAATCCTCAACAGCCATCTCCCTCGTAGCGCTATCGTACCCCTCCTTTGCTGCCTTCTTCCTTGCCAGGAGCACCCCATGCGAGACCTTCCGCAACTCGGATGTCGCCTGCATATAAGCTTCCGCTGCATCTTTCTCCCTCTCCAGCTCCCTAAGGAACCCCAGCCTCTCATTAAGCACGAGGCTAGCCTCGTTGATGCGCTGTGTCACCTTCTCCAACTCCTTTAGCGCATCCGCTTTCTTGCCTTCAAACTCCTTAATCCCAGCAGCTATCTCGATGAGTTCCCTGCGCTCCCTAGGGTTAAGGCTAAGTATTGCATTTATCTCAAACTGGGCTATTGTGCTTGTCTCATCGGCGCGTATGCCATGGCTATAAAGAAGGTCTACCACCTCCTTCCTAGGCATTTTCTTCCCATTTACCTTGTACATGGATTTTCCATCGGACCTTACGAATTTTACTACGGAAAGGTCCATATCCCCGCCGAAATCCATCTTCACCTTAGCAACAGAGAGTTTCTTTTTCTTTGAATTATCCTCTGTTACTATCTCTGAGAGGCTGCTCACCCGCAATCTGTTCATCGACATCTCCCCAAGCCCAAAAAGCAGTGCATCGCAGATATTGCTCTTTCCGCTTCCATTAGGCCCCACAACGCATGTGAATCCTTTGCTGAAAAGAAGCTCGCTGTGCCTGAATGACTTGAACCGTTCAAGCGAAAGTGATTTTAGGTAAAGCATATGCACCGGCCGCCAACAAGAAACTTAACCAGATAACCAATAAAAAGCTTTTCTAGAGTGAATGAAGGCGGAGACGGCTCTCATCCAGGCGCATTCCTGTGCATCTTCTTTATCATATACAAAGATATGTAACTCTGGAGCTGCCTCAATGTTACTACCCCAACTATCTTCCCGCGTTTTGTCACCGCTCCTATGCCTCTGCCGCCGCTCTCAAGCTTCGCCATAGCATCGACTACGTTTACCTTTGTGTCAATGTTTGGAATCTTCTCCACAATATCCGAGACTTTAGAAGCGGAGAGTATCTTTCTCCTATCGGAAAGCTCTACCAAGAAGTATGCTCCTCCGTATCTGGTGATTATGTGCTTCTCGCCTATCTCCCCAACATCTTTGTATAAAGTATCAATTCCAGTTTCCGGATCCATAAGGACAAAATTCCTGCTTACTGCACCCTCCAGCCCAAGCCCTGCGGTGCGCTTCTTTATTATCGTATTCTCCTTCTCCGCTTCCATCCCTCCGTAGAGGAAGAATACGACAAAGAGGTTCCATATTAGGGTAGTTTCCCTGTATGCAAAAGAATACTGTGTTGCAAAGACAAAGAAGAGCACTGTTCCAAGAACAATAATCGAGAGCGCGTATCCGCTTACCTTGACGGCAAGCATGGTCGCATCATAACTGCTTCTCTTCCTCTGCAGGTAGCTCCTGAGCAGCCTGCCCCCATCCATAGGAAAGGCAGGTATAAGATTAAGTGCTCCGAGGAGGATATTTATCAGGAACATCTCCTGAAAGAGGAAAGTAAATATTCCCGGAGGCGTGAAGACAACAAGCATCCCAAATATGCCCCCCAAAAGAAGGCTCATCATGGGTCCTGCGGCTGTTATGTTGAACTCAACCGAAGAATCCAGGCTAAGATCCTCTATCACAGAGATTCCGCCTATCGGGAGCAAGACTATCCTGCTTACCTTTACTCCGTTTCTCAATGCCGCAATCGAATGGGATATCTCATGGAGCAGGACACACCCGAAGAGAAGGAGTATAAGTATGAAGATTGTAAAGGAGCCGAATACTGAAAGAAGGAGGAAGACAAGCATCAGCAGGAGGAAAGTCCAGTGAAGCTCTATATCTATCCCGAATATCTTGCCTATGCTGAATGCGTCTGCCATAAAGCATTAACACCTGCAAATAATATAAAACACCACAGGCATAACGCCTATATACCATAATGCAAGGCGCATCGCCCATGGCGAATCCCGTGTTGCGCCCATCAAGCGTAGTGTTAAAATGCAAGAATTTCAGATAATAAAAGGATATCCTGCCGTATATCTGCGCAGGGAAAAAGCCGTTGTCTTATCCGATAACCACCTAGGCTTAGAATTCAGACTCGCCCGCGAAGGATTCTCGTTTCCTGGAGCTTCAATCAGGCAGGCGGAGGAGATAGCATCAATATGCAAGATGACAGGCGCTGAAAAAGTCATATCCCTCGGAGACGTAAAGGACAGCATACTATATCCCACATCTGAAGAATACTCTGCGATACAGCAGTTCTTCAGGAGGCTTGACGGTATAAAGTTTATAATATGCAGGGGCAACCACGATTCCCACCTTGGGGAGATGCTAGAGCGGATGGGCGCAAATGCTACAATCTTGAAAGAATTCTCTACGGAGAGCAATGCATTCCTTCACGGCAACGCGCTGCCTTCGGAAAGCCTGATGCAAAAGGGCATGATGTTCATAGGGCACGGGCATTTCTCCGCAAAGATTCTAGGCTTTGAGAGAAAGGCATTCATACTCTCCAAGCCTGGTGAAGGGGCTGGGAAGCTATATAAAAAATGGAACAGGAAAATACGCCTGCTCGCACTGCCTTCTTTCAGCAGGCTGGTATTCGGTACTGATATACGCTCATCGAGGGCCTCAAATATACCTATGTTCAGGAGGCAC
>JAKBQS010000028.1 GCA_021835105.1 Microcaldota archaeon | reverse complement strand
TGGATTATCTGCACATGTTAAATAATTAAACCTGTAAAATCAAATTTTAAATACGGCTACCCGGCAGGAAGGCTGGCAAGTATCTGGTCCCCTCCTGCGGAATTGTAATTCGGCATGCTCACAGTTATTGTATAAGAGCCGGAACTCTGCACAATCTCGTATGCGGCACTTGAGGCTATGCAATTTTCTATCACTTCGGCGCCTATGCTTGTTATGGTTCCCGAACTTGTGCTCCATGTGGTGGATCCTGATCCGCTGCATTGGTATTCGTTTGTCTCGAAGAGGAATGCGCTCTGGGATGCGGAGATTGATAGGGATGCAGGGTTGTAATCTCCTGACAGGTTTACGACTCCAATGCCGGAGGTCGTGACGCCGCCTACCGAAACCGCATAGTTCTGGTCATATGTGCTTGATAAGCCGCCAAGATTAATCGATATGGTATACGAACCCGCGCTGGGTGCAACATAATAAAACATAACCGCCTGCCCCGTATTCCCAGTATGCGAAGAGTACAGTTCTGTAGCTGAATTGCCGTTCACAGTAACTGTCGGAGATCCGCTGCTCCATCCGTTGACCGCTATGAGTATGACTGAATTAGGTTCGGTTGTGGATATCGTGGCCGACTGTGTCTCGAAATTGATTGCCTGTTCCAGCAGCACAGCAGACTGGTAATTGGCAGTCTCTGTTACCGCGGAATCCATGGTTACCGATGCAGGATTGCCGCTTCCCGTATAACTTCCCGTTCCGGTTCCTGTCCACGAAGCGAAAGTGTATCCTGAAGGCGGCGTTGCGGTTATCGAGACTGAAGTTCCTACAGAATACTCTCCAGATGGGCAACCCCCGCTGCTTGTCGGGCTTGCGGACTGAGTACCTGATCCTGAGAGGGTAAGAGGGTAACACACTGCACTAATAGTGGAAGTGGATGTTGATGTTGATGTAGTTGAGGTTGTAACTGTGGAGAAGGTTGTAGGTATGGTTGTTACAGTGGTAGATGCACCAGGAACAAATATAGTTATTGGTATGCTCTCTTTTGGAGTAACGATGACATGTGTGCCGAATGCTGCAATGTATGTCTGGTTCTCCTGGGGAGAACAGTCTGCAGGGTTGCCACTCGGACATACGGTAACCTGCAATGTTATATTGCCTTCTGCGACAGAGCCTATGGGAGTCTTAGGAAATGTTACATTGCATATCATCCTACCTCCTGGAGCTATATAGTTGTCTGGAGTGCAACTTCCAGAGTTGATTCCAATGTTTGTCATATTGACTGCTACTTTTGGGTTTATGAGCAGGTACTTTTGAGGATTTGTTATCACGAAGCTTGCAGTAGTGCCTGCAGAATTGTTTCCGACAAAGAATTCAGAGCAGTATGCCCCATAGGAGAATGTGCAGAAATCCTTTAATGACTGCTGCGGAAGGGTTAGATAAAAATATAAGGCAGTAGCAACTATTGCTATTATTATCAACGCCCAGAGGTATGTGGAGAGAAACTCTATTGCAGACTGGGCTTTGTAATGCATGATTATATGACTTCAGCAAAACTTAAAAATAGTGCTAACCTACTATCTAATAAAGTCTTATCCACCAGTGTGGTTCTCACAATCCGAAGAATAGGCAAATGCAGTCGTATGTATTACCAATGCATATAAATGAAAACTCTAAAAAGAGGTATTATGTTAATGGATAAGGTCATTCCCAAGAAGAGCATTGGAAAAGAGGTAAACATACCGCTCTCCGCAGTTTCTGACATACAGGTATACTTAAGCCTTGCATTTGACACAGCCACCACATATATAGGTGGCAGGGCTGTTAACCTGCTCTGCTTTGGCAGTGCAAGACCTACGCACGATGTGGATATAGTACTAGCAAGAAAGCCATCTTCATTTGGATATAACGAACTTCCGCTTGCACCTGGCAAGGATGGTGTCTACTTCGAGCTTGATAGGGATCCGAGTTTCACTGCTTCTCGAGTCAAGCTCAAGTATTATAGCCCGGATGTGAAGAGCATAAGCAGCGAAGGCTATGTGGAGATAGATACTTATTACCCTGGATATAGATCACCGGTAAATGGATTTGTGCCAACAGATACAATAAACAAGATACCAATAAGCGAGATAATTGAGACCTCCATTACAGTAAGCATAGGAAGCACATCTTTCACTGTAGCAAATCCGCATGTGCTTGTGGCTATGAAGTATATGACATGGATGGAGCGCGGCAACGGCGCAGAAAACGCAAAAGATATGGCCGATATAAAAAATATAATCAGAAATCATTTCAGCAGCGAGAACGCCTTTTCAGGGCTGATTGGCCGCGTAGAGGAATTATCTTCCAGGCATGAGCTCCTCAGACCAGGCGAAATTGCCAGGGGAATAGCAGACGCTGTATACAAATCAGAAAAGAACAGCAGCCTCAGAGATGCGGCCAGGGATATGCTCAGAAAGAACTTTGCGCAGGAATAAGCTCACGGTATGCATTTGTAGGTGTTTGGCTGCAATCCATAAAACCTCTTAAAACTAATTCCAGAGAGGCAGACATAGCTAATCCACTTAGGCAGATAGCCAGAGACGCTGCTACTTTCATAAGGCAGCACAAGGAAATAAGTGGCAAGGTACGGGTAATCCAGGAAGAGGTAAGGCGCGAATTTGATAAGTGCGGTGTGGACGGCAGGCTAGCCATACCTGCAGGTACGCATATTTTACCAATAGGGTCTACGCTTACGGCTGCGTATGTCTTTAGGCTAGGGCCTTTCCCAGCCGATATGATAGTAATAAATTCGAATTCCATATCTAGGCTTGCTTCAGACAATGGAAGGTTAAAGATGTCCATAGCGCATGAACTCTCGCATAGATTCCGCATAGGTCCTGGAGGAAAAGAAAACCCACATAATTACAATGATCCTGTGGAGGAGGCAATAGCGAACCTAGTCGGATTCAAGATAGCGCATTATGGTAGAACAAGGATACTTAATAAAGCAATGATGATGTACGAAGCATTTCGTAACGTTGTAGAGCAGATTGCAGATTTTGGCACTTTTGACAAGGAAACAATGGATATGCTTGAGCGTAGGGAAGGCTATTTTCTAGGGGCTGTTGCGGCGTTGGAGCACGAGCGCGTAGGCAGTAGGCATATAGGAATAATGCTTTTGGAAAATGACCCTGAAGCGCTTAGGACAGAGCTCAAATCCATAGCGAGATCCTCAGCGGATGGCAAGGAGCTTGTTTCTCTATGGGGAGGATGCGTCAGGCTTGCGCTACGCAGTCTGTAACGCATGCCTTTTGGCATATGGTTCTGCACCCGGCATTAGCCCAATACTTACGCTTAAGGACTATGCTATTGGATTTACATTGGGGGTTACGTTTCCTTCATACGGCTCATTTCCAACAGTAACCAAGAAAATGGATGACGTGCCATCGCATTCGTTAACCGAAACCCAATATGTGCCATAAGATGCAGACGCAGATGCATTTATTCGCATCAGAAAGCTTGCTGTTGAGTTGAAAGTCATATTTTCCTCAAGGCTGCTTAATGATATGTTTAACCCAGGTGTAGTCGTATTGTATGATTCCGCGCTTGAATTGCCAGTTACATGAGAGAAGCGGAAGTTGTTATATACTGGCAGCGTAGCACCTGATTGATTATTGCTATAGGCGTTTTGCCCGCTTTTGACGCTAAAATTGAGCGTCCCTAAAGATCCCCTGCCTATTACGTAATCTTGGTACCCAGATGTGTTATAAATGGAAAAGCCTGCGAATGATGATATGCTTGTCACTACAGGGATTCTTATTATGGGACATGCACCAACGCTTGCCGGCAATGATCCTGGGCCGAACCCACTTGATAGATTTGTAGAATTTGCCAGGTTGCCAGAGGCGGAATTTGGCTGCGCATTCTGCAAACTTAAAACTACAAATGATGCAGCTATGGCTACAAATATCGCAAGTATTGCCATGAATGGGACTTGCATGTACCTTCTGTTCTGTTCTTTCATCGGGCCCCTGTATTTTTCATATGCACCATGGTTTATCTCGTATTGCATCCACCTTTTAGAGTGAACGTCATTGGACTTGTTTATAAGCCCCATACGTATGAGTTCTTCGAGGTGCTGGCTTACGGTGGCTGGAGAAAGCTTTAACTCTTCGGAGAGTTGTTTCCTAGTCTTTGGCTTCTTTGCTAAGGAATCAAGAATCCTGTTCTTTGTGGAAAAAATGCCGCTCATTGTATCGGTTTACACCTTCTTTCGCAAGATATTTTAAGCAAAATGCCCAGAGTAGGTTTTGGGTAGGTTTTCGAAGTTTCTTGCAGCCACATACGCTTGTATTATATATGAGATAAGCATATACGTAACATTTACCGGCATTTTTACGATTCTAGCATAGGATATGCTTATTAGGCTGTGGAAATACCCAGCAGATAGTCGGGAATTTGTTATAGGTAAGTCAATGTATAAATTTATTGCAGAAGGTGTGCTCTCCGAAGTAGCAGGAAATGATAAGAATCTGCGCGCCGCGTTTTATGCCTCTGGGATTACCCATGAAGGATTAATTTATCTCCACATGGAAGTAAACGGGGCAGATAAGGCGAAGACTGCTTATGATATTAGATCAGGAAAGGCGGCAAAGCTTATAGCAGATGGGCTAATGGAAAGTATCGTATTGGCCGCATTAGAAGATAGGTTCTGCTATACGGCAAGGATGCGCGGAGGGGACTGGTGGTCCGATGCAGGATATATGAATTACTTATCATCAAAATTTTTTGCCAGAGATACCTCTACCGCATTCGCGTATAAAGCAATGCTGGATGCGTCAGACGCAATAAATAGGCTCGCTGCCGCATGCCAAACTAAGAGCGCGGCCAAAATACTCGCAAAGTTTATCGGACATGCGGGAGTCGGAGCGTTAGACCATATTGAGACTACCGATCAGGCTGGATTAGATGAGATTGTAGCCGTGTACGGCAGCGGAAGCGAAGCCGAAGTAAGGGATGCAATGCGCATTCTAGAAAGGATATCAGGCAGGCTGCAGCAGCTAAAAAGAGATTGAGAGTGTAAATGGGCAATGTTTTATATATCATATGGGGCAAAAGTGCATTGGTGCCTTTTGCACTTCATATAATTGGCAATATCAACATGATAGCCGGGATGACGCAATTCATTTCTTTGAAGGCATTATTCTTTAAAGCGTCTACAGGGATACTTACTAATAACCGTAATTTGAGTTGAATCTAATGAGGACAAAGGGCATGGGCGAGTGGGATGGCGACCTGCAAAAAATCTTGCGCTCTTCGAGCAGCATTGCAAGCATTGAGATAATTAAAAACACGCGCAAAGCCCTGCACCAGGCGAGAGATGCAGAGAGGAAGGGGGATTACGAGTTTGCAGGCCAGTTATACGCTTCTGCTGCCTCAATAAGAGAAAACGCTGGAATTGACAGTACATTAGTCTGGCGCAGGATGCTGAGGAACAGCTATCTGGAGCTCAGGAAGCATAACGCAGCAATGAAAAAAGCGCATAAGAGGCTAGGTAAGCTTGCAAAAACAGTGCATGGAAATGAAATGGATATGGATGGCGTCATGGGCGACAGATTCTACGAGATAGCAAGCGCATTGTCCGAATTTGACAATGAGATTGGAGGTTCTATAGCATATTCAATAGGCGTTGCAGGAGACATGCTGTACAATACTGCGCACAGAAAGCTTGAGAAGGCAATAAAGGATTATGACGAAATTTCCTATTACAGGGAAGGCAGCAATGGAAAGTATGCGCAAGATATGGGTGGGATCAGCGCATATAGGGCAGCGGTGAAGGGCAGGCTTCATTCACAGAAGATGGCAGAACGGCGCAGGATTCTTGCTCTCGCCTTGCCTGGCACGGTTGGATTTGTCGCAGGGATTGTATCGGAAGTATCAATGCTACCGGTTATTGTACACAGCAAAGTGCAAAGCGTTGAGGCATATGCCACAGCCGTGCATAACTCATTTCTGCTTGGGACGCTGATACCCGATGAACTTGCAGGTAGCGCTGCGGCAATTGTTGCCGTTCCTGCTGCGGCATTTGTGTATAGGAATAGAGGTCAGATACGAATTGCCCCTTTCAAATTTCAAGAGGCATTATCCGGAATCAGTGCCCGCATCCAGTCTAAAGCTCTATCGATAGACAAGTCAGAGGCGCTCTTTGTGCTGCAAAGGCGGAAGTGGAACGCCATATAATCAAGGCAAGTTTGACATTTGTGCAATGCTGGCAAAAAACGTTAATATCAAGTTTTAGAAGTATACAATTGTGAAGGCATGTATGGTATCGAAGATCCATTGGTTCTTTGAATTTGCCTTCCGGCGCCCTCGTGACGCCCCTTCTTCTACCCATACTGCTATTATTCTTGGCAGTGGTGGACGCAGTTTATCGATCCGTATCAGCTAAACATTGGAATCCTGCAGAAGCAGCTTCATATTAACACAATGCCAAAAAAGTGAGTATGAAGCCTGCTTTTACGCTTGATGGATATTACTTGCTTTTTGTTATAATATCAATACCCAAGCGCATATATTTTTCAGTTCTGCGGTTATTCAGAGGAGGCACATTAACAAAATAACAAAATTTATTTAATAAAATTTGATATATGCCCATAATTTAAATACCATGGACTAGTTTAAGAAGCATTAGGGTATAACTATGCCAACAACCTTGAACTTCGGAACAAAGAGCACCATAAGCGAGAAGCATTTTGAGATGAAAGCAACAGGGGCAGGGTTTAAAGACATAGTTGCACAGGCTAAATCTGAGAGAGCCCCATTGCTGGATGCAAAAAGAAAGGCATTTGGAGAAGCGGCTAGCGCACCTTTGAAGTACGCGGGGTTTGCTTCAGTAGAGATAATAGGCAAGAATATGGGATGGGACCACAGCTCGGCACATGCAAAGCGAGGAAAGCTCCATGCGGCTTACGATTCGGAGCATAAGGGAGTAGATTACACTATAACATCAAGAAAAGTTGCAGAGGATGGATCCGAGGTCTCTGTTGAATTGGCAAGAGTGAAGCCAAATTTTGCACAGAGACGGGCAATGTACTCGACAGTATCGACAAAATTGAGTGAATGGAGGGCACATAAGGAAGAAGCCAGGGATGTATTGCGCAACGCAACGGGATATGCATTTGCACTTGCCCTTGGTAAGACGTATGTCTTTGAAGCAAAGCAGTGGGCAAAGGAAAAACTATCCGAAGGATGGAAATCCGCAGTAAGCAACGTTTCAGGTGCACTGCATGCAGTTGTTGATAGGGCAGACCATGCAGCCATTTTAGCAGCTACATATTTGGGAACTGCAGTGTCTTTTGTCAGGAATATGCCTAGCGAACTTAAGAATGTAGCTGGGAGGGCTGTTGGGAAGGTACTTCTTGGATATGAGACATTTACAGATTGGGCAGGGAGCAGAGTGAATTCCGTAAAGAATACCACACAGGCAGTTGGGGCAGGATTCTCTGCCGCACTAGAAGCCACAAAGAAGTATACAGGAGAGATAGGCGAGATAGCCAGGGCCACCAAGGAGGAAGCTAAGGCAAATAGGGTTAGGAAGAATGACAACTGGATAAACCTTAATGAACTTCCTGAAGAGATTCTTGATACACTTAGGAAATTGGGCATGGAGCGATCAAACGAGTAGTATAAAGAACTGACACACCCTTGGCAAAAACACGAACACTGAATGTTACTGCAAAGAGTTGCTGCAGTTACTAAGTATACTGCAGCTATTTATCTTTTCACTTGTATTTTAGATTAGTGATTTCATCGCAGTATTGCCACGTGAAGTAAATGCTGAGAAGACACAGATTGCTGCGCAAGGTTTTGGTGCATTGCGTGGCTTGCTCCGCGAGAATGATAGGGAGGCTGGAGCAAGGCTTAAGCGCATAGATGCAATTATAGGGAAGTTGAACGTCCTTGACTCCGAAACAACAGAAGATGACAGGGGCATACTTGTTACGTTTGCAAAGGACGGAATGCCGAAGTCCGCGGATTCCATATTATTGTATATTGAATCACTTAACGGAGAAGAAGCCATACATAATGCTATAAACGACATGTACTTTATATTTAGACGCATCAGGGCAGGAAGCGCCCAGTTTAGGATAGAGATAACAGCGCAGGCCGCTGAACTCCTGAGCAAGCAATGGGTATTGACTTCTGATGCAAAGTTTCATCTTGCATGCATGCTTGATGAGGGATCCACTG
This sequence comes from Microcaldota archaeon, assembly GCA_021835105.1. Next base: position 1,699 of record JAKBQS010000028.1, on the reverse strand, counting down.
AAGAAGGCATATCCGCAGGGCTGCGGGAGCTAAGAGAAAAGCTAATAAGGGATAACTGATTCCTAGTGTATAAGTTAGACAATTAAAAGCGGGCGCATTTATGGTTGCATTTGGTCGGCGTGTAGAACCTGCAAGTTTGGACAAGGTAGACGCTGCAATGCTTGAGCTTAAGAAAGTCCGCCTTGAGAAGGTGAACCAGTTCAAAGACTTTTTTGATGGCTCCGACAATAAATATAGGAACGATATAAAGGCTTACTGGATGGAGGGGCAGGGCAGAGCGCTTAGAGATATGCTAAGAACAAATAGAGAGATAGGAATATTCAGGCCAGAACCTATTCTCAAGATACCATCGTCATCAAGCGCAATAGATTTTACTGCTGATATAAGGTTGCAGGAGTTCCACAAGTGGCATGACAGGGTAAATTCTGGTTTTGGCAGGCTCATAGAAGGCATAAGCCAATATACTGCGCTGCGCGCAGGCAATATAGTACAGGAGGCGCTAACTATCCTGTATCAGAAGGAAGAGAGAATCCTCAACGAAGCGATATATGCGACCAAAAATGCAGCATCTGGTGATGAAGTAAACGGGATTTCCATGCTGGAATTTAAGCAGACTAATGGTATACAGCGCCTTCTTGTTGGTGTAGCAGAGTATCTTCTTGAATACGACATTCGTATCAATCCGGTTGCAGCGAGGAGGATTATTAGCGATATTCTGACTATCGGGAATGGAGCATCTCTCCTAGAACGTGTATCGGAAAGGCAAGGCAGTCTTTAACACTATCGAAGCCGAAGATGGCGTGCAGACAGATGATGGCCAGCGCTTGGATAAGCTGAATTCGTGCAAACCTGTCCAATATCGCGCCATTATGTAATATATTAGATTATCTAAAATAATATTGGTATTATTATGTAATCTGTCTTTAGCAATATGTATACAAATACTAATTTAGTTAGTCTAATATTTATTTAGTAATTTTGGTATACATGCTTTTTATACTGACTTATATTAAACCCCTGCGGATTAATATAAGGTGAAATGAATGGCAAAGAAAATAGCGTGCAGAAGTCTAGGACATCAGGAATGCCCATTTGAAGCGCGGGCAGAGAGCGAACAGGAAGCACTCGCACAGCTTGAAGAGCATGCAAGATCTGCTCACAGTCTGCAGGAAGAGCAGAGGCAGGAATTTGAGTCAAAGGCAAGGGCAGCAATACAAGAAGCATAAATAGGCGGTTGCCAGGATATACGGTATAGTTTGAATATTGAACAATTATCTTTGCCATGCGCCTCTAAATGGCCATTTCCTATATTTTATCCATTTTTATGGAAATACGTTATTACAGTGTGCAGATAAAGCGCATTCCATATTTTTAAAATAAACCAGCAGTAGAATTAAGTGGTGTCTTTCAGATTTTTGGAAAATGCCTTGTTTTGGTGAGACCGTAGGTATTGCGCTAAAAATGCGCTGTAAAAAGGCCCATTTCTTCGAGGAAGGATTTTCTGTTTGAATTTTATGGAATATGTATCTGAGTATTTCAAAAAAATGAAAGGCATATGTGTTGCGCATGGTAGGCATGGGAAAACCACTTCCGACGACAAATATTCGCCTTAAATATGCATATTTTTGCAGATTGATTTAATTTTGATGTTTTATATGCCTAGAAAGATAGTCGATTTAAAGCGATTTATGAAGTTATC
>JAKBQS010000027.1 GCA_021835105.1 Microcaldota archaeon | reverse complement strand
GAGAGACGGACAGAGGCATGGAACTGATATTCTCAAACTTCGTGAGTGCGCTTAAGGGCGCCGGCTTGCAGGAGATAACAGCGGAGGGCAGTTCAGATCCGTACAAGCACGAGATACTCATGGCACGCGAGTCTGAAGAGGAAGACGGGAAGATACTAGAGGTCGTGCGGAAAGGCTACATGTTCAACGGCATAATGATACGTCCCGCTTCAGTAATCGTATCGAAAAAACAGGAATCAAGAAAAGACGATAAATAGGTAAACTACCCACGGCTAAAGCCTGTGGGCTTTCCATAAGTTGATGAAATATGTCGCACAGCAACAATCGGTTCAACAACCGCATCTGGACGAATAAGCCCGTTTACGGGGACTCTCCTATTGGAAATCTGGAGAGTATTATGGTTAGTAGTATCTCTCCGCTCCAACAGGGATTTTATGGCAATATTGAGGCTTGCCTGCCTATCGGAGTTCACGACAACTCCGCATTCCTTGCATTCAAAGAGGGCATAATTCTTACTACTGTGTCCCTTCCCGACAGCACCGCAGTGGGAACAGAACTTGCTTGTATGCCACGCATCGACAGTATTCAGCGTAACGTTCTTGTCAAAGCACCTTTGAATAAGGTTCTTCTTAAAAGTAAAGAAAGGAATACGCATGACCTCACGGTTGAACCTCTTTCCTTTTGGACTGAACCTCTTGAGGTTCTCAATCGAAATATCAGCGTCATATCGCAGAGCCATCTCAGTAATATCCCTGACAACTTCACCTATTCTGTTCTTGACAAAGTTATGCTCGTTTCGTTTAGTCCTATTAAGTGCCTTCTTGGCATAGTCGCTTCCAGTGTCAGCATAACCCTGCAAAACAGACTTTCTTTCAAAGATTTTCTTCCTCTTAACCCAAATATCCTTTCCGAAGTAATCCTGATGCAGAACCTTTCCGTCAGGAGAGATAACAGAAACAGCAAAGCATTTGCTGTTCACGTCTACTCCAAGAATATTCCTTCTAGAAGGCAATTCAACATCATCTTTGGAAAGATAAGCAACAATCTGCAAGTCAGGAGTCAGTCCATAAGTCTTGCATATCCATCCAAATTTAAGAAGGTCAGAATACCTCTGGAAGTTGCGGTTCTTCTTGATAGGCACAGCGACACGATTTCTTGGATAAATTCCGAGTTCTATAAATGGCATGGTCATGCTGAAAGTCTTACAATTGCGAGGAACATTGAATTTGAGAGTAATTCCTTTGGACTTGCCTTTGCTCCTCCAAACAGCACGCTCCAGAGAAGCATAAACCTGAACGTTGAATCCAGTCCTCTTTTTGGATTCAGCAAAGGTCTTTCTGTGGAAGTCCATGAAAGTATTGCAGAAATTTCTTTCATCCCAGAGTGTGTTAAATTCGGAAGTAGCCTTCATGGAGAAATCTTTGAGGATTCTGGCTTTCTTTGTAGTAATCCCATCAGTCTGCAGAAGAATAGCCCGTTTCATGCTACTAACCAAATGCGTATATTCGGGAAGATATATGATACTTATGCTCGACAATTCATCCCGCCTCTAAAGAGTGTGGGCTTCTTTGTCGAGATTAGGTGAAAATATGAAAATCATAGGAATAGATCTGGGAACATCAAACTCTGCAGCTTCAGTTCTTGAAGGCGGCAGACCGGTGCTCATACCGAGCTCCGAAGGTACGTCATTATATGGGAAGTCATTCCCAAGTTACGTAGCATTTACCAAAGACGGCCAGCGGCTTGTAGGTGAGCCCGCGAAGCGCCAGGCGGTGGCAAACCCGGACGGTACGGTAAATGCATTCAAGAGAAAGATGGGAACCAACTACAAGTATAAGATATTCGGGAAGGAGTATACCCCGCAGGAATTATCCGCAATGGTGCTCCAGAAGATAAAGAAGGATGCAGAAGCTTTCCTCGGCGAAGAGGTAAAACAGGCAGTGATAACAGTGCCTGCGTATTTCGATGATAACCAGCGCCAGGCAACAAAAGATGCGGGTGAGATAGCAGGCCTTGAAGTAGTCAGGCTTGTAAACGAGCCTACAGCAGCCTCACTGGCATACGGCCTTGACAAGCAGTCCAAGGAGATGAAGATACTTGTATATGACTTTGGGGGAGGAACCCTCGATGTCACAGTGATGGAATTCGGCAACGGTGTCTTCGAGGTAAAGTCGACAAGCGGCGATACCCAGCTCGGAGGTACCGATATGGATTTCGCAATAGTCAATTTCCTCCTAGGGGAGATAAAGAAGCAGCATAACGTTGACATCTCGAAAGACAACCAAGCCATGCAGCGCCTGAGAGAGGCTGCAGAGAAGGCAAAGATAGAGCTCTCAACGGTCCTGAGCAGCGACATAAACCTTCCCTTCCTCACGATGGGGCCTGGCAACGCGCCAATACACTTCACATACTCGCTGACCAGGGCGAAGCTTGAGGATATTGTGGTCAGCATCGTAGAAAAGACAACGAAGCCTGTAATGCAGGCGCTCAAGGATGCGAAGCTTGAACCTAATGACATAAGCAAGATAATACTAGTTGGCGGACCTACAAGGATGCCAATAGTGCAGAGATATGTAGAGCAGCTCCTCGGGAAGAAGATAGAGCGCGGAGTGGATCCGATGGAAGCAGTGGCGTTCGGCGCCGCCATACAGGGAGGCGTGCTAACTGGCGAGGTAAAAGACATAGTGCTCCTCGACGTGACACCGCTCTCGCTGGGCTTGGAGACCTACGGCGGAGTAATGACAAAACTCATAGAGAGGAACACCACGATACCTGTAAAGAAGACGCAAATCTTCACCACCGCAGAGGACAATCAGCCTGCTGTTGACATAAACATACTCCAAGGCGAGCGTGCGATGGCCAAATCAAACATAGAGCTTGGTAAATTCCAGCTTACCGGTCTTCCTCCATCCCCGCGCGGCACTCCACAGATAGAAGTAACATTCGATATAGACGCAAACGGGATACTGCATGTGAGCGCAAAAGACAAAGCTACCGGCAAGGAGCAGTCAATGAAAGTTGCCGCGCCCAATAAGATGAGCAGGGAAGAAATCGACAAAAAGATAAAGGAAGCGGAAGAAGCTGCGGATCAGGACAAGAAAGATCTAGAGCGGATACAGATGAAGAATGAGGCTGAAGCCACCGTATACACTACTGAGAGAACAATAAAGGAATTTAAGGATAAGGTTCCAAAGGAAGTAATAGAAAAGGTCGAGAATGCGAACAACGCCCTGAAAGAGGCAATAAAGACTGATAATGCGGAGAGCATCGAAGGCAAGCTCAGCGAACTGAAGAGCGTGCTGCAGGAGATAGGCTCCAGCATGTACAAGGGCGGTGGTCCAGGAGAGTCTCCCGATGGCCAGGCCCAGGCTCAAGGCCCAAGCCCAGATGGAGGCCCGGGCCCAGACGGAGGCCAGCCTGGTGACACTATAAACACCGACTTTCAAGTCAAAAAATAGTGTAGCGTATGGATAAAGACTACTACGATGTCCTCGGAGTGCAGAAATCTGCATCCCAGGAAGAGATAAAGAAGGCTTACAGGGAACTTGCCCTAAAATACCATCCAGACAGGAACAAAGCCCCCGATGCAGAGGAGAAATTCAAGGAGATAAACGAAGCATATGCCGTCCTAAGTGACCCCCAAAAGAGGACGCAGTACGACGCATACGGCCCTGACAAGTTCGGGCAGAGGTATTCGCAGGAGGATATCTTCAGAGGCTTCAACTTCGAAGACATATTCAAGGATATGGGAATAAACATAAACTTCGGAGGCTTCGAGAGCAGCGAGATATTCGGCAATCTCTTCGGAATGCAACAGGCGCATGCAAGGGGCGATATAGGCCAGAACATACTCTACCGAATGGACCTGTCCCTAGAGGAGGCAGTTCTTGGAACACAAAAGGAGATAAGCATAAGGCATGTCAGGAAGTGCCAGAGCTGCGGCGGCTCAGGCGGAGATAAAGGTGCGAAGCTGCTGCAGTGCAGCGTATGCCATGGATCAGGCTACACTGCCATAGTTAGGAACTCCATGTTCGGGCGAGTGCAGACCATGTCTGTATGCGCACGCTGCGGTGGCAAAGGCAAATACTACGATAAAAAATGCAAGGTATGCTCTGGTAAAGGCGGCGTACCTGCAACCGAGACTGTCGAGGTAAGAATTCCTGAGGGTGTAGAGGACGGCATGCGCCTCCGTCTCCAAGGCATGGGCGATTTCGGAAAGGATGGGAGCGGAGATCTATACGTGGAGGTCCATACGCTCGAGAGCGACAGGTTCAGGCGTGACGGCGATGACATAATAAGTGAAGTCAGCGTGCCTTTCTATACGGCTATACTGGGCGGCATCGTGCAGGCGCAGACAATACGCGGAAAGCATGAGATAGAGATAAGCCCAGGCACTGAGCCGGGAAAGCACATAATCATGAAAGGCGCAGGATCAAAGAGATTCAGGCACGGTGGATATGGGGATCATGTGTTCGTAATAAAAGTAGAGATACCAAAGTCGCTCTCATCTGAAGAGAAGGAACTGATAAGCAGGTATAAGGATCTCAACGAGGAGCACCACGACGAATCCCGAAAGAAGTTCGGCATATTCTAGATGCTCCTTCCCTCCTTGCCTATCCTTGACAGGGTAAAGAGGAGCACCGCCATAACCAGGATGCCCATTGCAAAGAACTCTGACGCTGTCACAATGCTCATGCCCTTTGCCAAATACGCTATGCCTAGCGCAATGTTGACGAAGGCAAATAGCGGCGGTATCGCAGGCAGGCCTATCATGTACTTCTTAAGCAGCACCATCGTGGCTATAAGCCCTGCAAAAGCGCCTACTACAACAAAATCCCCAAAGAAAGTGCTTGCGAATCCTACATAAGCGCCTACAGCAACCATTAGAGGCACGGCAAGGTCGCCACTTCCCAGCATAATCTGCGATACGACAGGAAATCTCCCTTCCCTTGCGTAATCCCTTATTACCTTATCCTTGTACATCCCTTCCTTCTTGAGTCTGTTAAGTATCTCTCCCTTCTTTTCCTTGAAGTAGCCCTTTGGCATTATCTCCACCTCAGAAGATCCTATGAGGAAGGCCAGATTCAGGTTCAGGGCGCCCTTCGCAAGCGCAAGCATGTGCTTGGTAACGAATACCGCAATGTAGTCGTAAAGTGCTATTATCGCCATAAATGCGTACGCAAACTGGAAACCGGAGATGCCAAGCGCAAGCCCCACTCCCATGCTTGCAAGGACAGCTGCGGTATTCCTCAGCGACTGCTTTTTATTTTTTGCAATAACCAATCCAACCGCGAGCGCAGCAGATAGAAGCGCAGCATATGTGTAATCTGCGGGGCTCACAACAGATCCAATAACAAGGAAGAAGAGGAAGGATGTGGCTATCAGTATCACCGCAGCCTCAAAGAGCCTATAGAGTATCTGCCCCTTGACCCTCTTGAAGAGCCATATAAGTGCAAAACTCACGACAAAAAGATAGACAATGAATATCAGGAAGAATCCAGGGGTCGCCTGCGGCGTACCTGCAGACTGCAGGCTAGGGCCCAGTGCGTATATCGGAAAGGCAAACTCCGCAACGAGCAACCCGCCAAACTGCACTATAAGGAAAAGCGCAATTATGTTTGCCAGCTGCCTATACTCTATTATCCTTTCCAGACTAACACCAAATGAATCTACTCTTCATCCCTCCGTACAGTCTTATATACCCCTGGCTTCGGGCAGAAGATGTCTCCAGAACGCTCAAGTTCATATATATACTTCTCTGCCTGTCCCTTCTCCACTCCCTGCTTCTCAGCCTCTTCAAGTATCCTTACTATTTTCGCGGATCCCCCTTCCTGGCTCTCAAGGCTCTTCACTATGCCCATGATTATATTTATCTTGTTTACCTTTTCCCTTGGCATGCCTGTTATCAGCGTGTCTATATCCTTCCTGCCCCCCCTATCAACTGCAAGGGTGTTAAGCATGGTCTCAAAGAGCGATATGGCAAGCTCGGCATCTTTAACCTCTACAGTACTGGCCAGCCTGGACTTGGCACTGGCCTCTGCCATCCTGACAAGCCCCTCTATCTGCCTTGGGGTCATGGGCACAGCGCCTTCCTTTATCCCGAGCGTCCTGAGCTCCACATAATACTCTTCTATCCGCTTGCTGGATTCCTGCGTAAGCCTGGGCTTTACCATCTTCTTTGCATATGCTATGTACTTCCTCAATATCTCTGAATCAAGCGGCGGGAGGGCCACCTGCTCGTAATCCTTCATGTCTGCAAGCTGCTCTGCCGCAGCCTTATGCTGTATTAATATATGCCTTGCTATCACCCTGTCCTCCTCCGGATCCATCACGTCCCTTATTGGGAATATGAGGTCAAACCTCGAGAGCAGCGCAGGAGGTATATCAAACTGGTCAGCCGGGTAGTCATTGGGGTTGAATCTCCCGTACTTTGGATTTGCAGCCGCAAGCACCGAAGTCTTTGCGTTGAATTTCGCAACTATTCCCGCCTTTGCAACGCTTATGGTCTGCGATTCAAGGGCCTCAAGAAGCCCTGACTTGTCATCGGCGGTTATCTTGTCGAATTCGTCTATGCTGACCTCTCCTCCTGCACCAAGCACAAGCGCCCCTGCCTTAAGTGTCCATCCTCCCTCGGCAAATTCGTCACGTTCAGCCGTTGCCGTAAGGCCTGCTGACGTAGTTGATTTGCCGCTTACGTAGATCCCCTTCGGAACAAGTGCAGTAACTGCCTGAAGCAATCTCGTCTTAGCGCTTCCAGGGTCCCCGATCAGCATTATGTGTATGTCGCTCCTTATGGGCCCTCCATCTATAAGCTTCTTGTCAGGTGTCCCGCTGAAGAGCTGCAGGGCCAGTGCCTTCTTTATATCCTCATGGCCGTATATTGAAGGTGCTATGGACTTGGCTATCTTCTGGAATATCTGCGGATCCTTTGACATCTCTATTATCCGCGCCTCGTCCTCCTTGGTTATGTCAATCTCTGCGAATTCCTTCTGCTTGTGCACTACCGAGATGCTGTCCAAGAACATGGTGAAGAGCACTTTGTCCTCCTTGCCCCTGAATGTCTTCCTTGGCTTTATCCTGAGTATCCCGGTTATGCTTATCCTGTCACCAGGTATAACCGTATTTACCATATCGTCCTCAAGCCATACCTCAAGCTGCCATGTTGGGGTATTCCCACGCAGTCTCTCGAGCGGATCCTGAACCGCTATCCTCTGGAGATTTATGAACTCGGATTCTTCATTGACCTGTTTCAGCGACCTGCGCCTGCACTGCGGACATATCTCCTGAACGTTGTCCCTGTCTATCTTGACCTTGAGAACCGTGGAGCAGAATCCGCACCTGAATACTCCTATATTGACTTTTGGTGTTATCTCTGACCTCTTGACCACAAGAGAGTCGAGGGTGAGGAGCTTACCTATGTACTGGGACCCGACATCCTGTATAAGAGGCATCCCCGCATCAGAGCCAAAGAACCTTGCATATACAGGTTCCGTAAGCTGCTGGCCAGGGCTGAAGGAGGAGAGCGCGGCATTTGCTATTGGAATGACCTCGTCAGGGTTGTCCACCATGCTATCCGCAAGCTCTATGTCAAACTTCTGCAGATCACTTATGTTCGGATTCAGGCTCCTCTTTGTCGGGTAGGAAACGAAGAGCTCGTTTATCGCATCTATATAGTATAAATTGAAGAAATCTACAAATTTCTCTTTGAAGTGTTCCTTGACAATGTCGTCCATTATAAAACCCTGAGATATAGAGCAAAGAGGTTTCTCATGGCAGGATAATAAATGTTTCTACGAATATAAAGATAGATAAAATACGAGGGGAGCTCCAGTGCAGAAATTCTATATAACCACACCTATATACTATGTAAACGACAAGCCGCACATAGGGCACGCGTACACTACTGTAGCTGCTGACGTTCTTGCAAGGTGGCACAGGATACGGGGCGATGAAGTATTCTTCCTCACCGGAACGGACGAGCACGGTGACAAGATAAGCGAAGCAGCAAGGAAAAACTCTACAACCCCGAAGGAGTTCGTTGACAGCGTAGTTAAAAAATACATTGACACGTGGGAGATTCTGCAGATATCCAATGACGATTTCATAAGGACAAGCCAGGAGAGGCATGAGAAAGTTGTGGCCGAGTTTATAAAAAGGATGGATAAATCAGGCGATATATATAAGGGAGAGTACGAAGGCTGGTACTGCACCCCGGATGAGACATTCGTCACAGAGACGCAGCTCAAAGGCGGAAAGTGCCCGTTCTGCGGCAGGGAGGTAAAAAGGATAAAGGAGGAATCATATTTCTTCAGACTGAGCAGATACGGGGATAAGCTTCTAGAACTCTACAAGTCTAACCCTTCATTCCTCTCCCCAAATTTCCGTTCCGAAGAGATACTTAATAGGATCAACGCTGGCCTTAAGGATCTGAGCATAACACGCACTGCTGTAAGCTGGGGAATACCGTTTCCACTTGACACAAAACACACCATATACGTATGGGTCGAGGCGCTGATAAATTACATAAGCGCCCTTGGTCTCGGCACTGAGAAGTTCGGCGAGTTCTGGCCTGCAGACATACATCTGGTAGGCAAGGAGATAAACTGGTTCCATTCGGTCATATGGCCTGCAATGCTCATGTCCGCAGGATTCGATATTCCTGATATGGTATTTGCGCATGGATGGTGGACAATAGAGGGCACCAAGATGTCCAAATCCCTAGGCAATGCTGTAGATCCGGTGGAGATGTCAGGAAAATATTCTTCAGATGCATTCCGCTATTTCCTCCTAAGGGAGATGCCTCTCGGGCAGGATGGCGACTTCTCCGAAAGGGCATTGAAGGCAAGAATAAACAGCGAACTCGCATCGGAGATGGGCAATCTGCTGCACCGCACAATATCCATAGCCGAGAAATACGACGGCAAGATAAGCGGCCAGCCTGAACTCGATAAAACCCTGAACATCAGCGAGATAGACAGGAAGGTATGTACACTCGACACATTCGGGGCCCTGGAAGAGATATGGAAGTTCGTGAAAGAGGCGAACAAGTATGTTAACCAGAAAGAGCCATGGCATCTGGAAGGGGAAGAGCTCAGCGAAGTGCTCTGCAACCTTCTCGAAGCCTGCAGGGTGATATCCATACTAATCTACCCATTCATGCCTTCCACATCAAGGGAGATGGCGGAGCAGCTCTCATGCGCAGAGAAGCCAGAGTTGAAAAACTGCAGTTTCAGAAGCGAAGCCCCGAGGCCGAAGAAAGGCAGCCTCCTATTCAAAAAATACGAGTAAGTGCACAGTGAGCGCTTCTTTATCAAAGCTTAAGTATACTTTGCAGTTAGGCTGACTACCTGCTCTATCTTGTTTGAGAACCCGGAAGAGCCCTCTATTGTGTAATTTAGCCATAAGTAACCTGTATAATAATTCCCAAGTGGCCCTGCAGCTAACCCTCCGCTGTTGAAGCAGTACACGTTAAATGTATCATAGGTATCGGTGTAAACAACAGGAGGGTTAAACGTTGCCGGGTAGTAAAGTGAATTTGCAGTAACCCAGGAGTTGCCGTAGAGCGGGCCATTCCCTGATGAATTGAACTGGCTGGAGCAGGCAATCCCATTTATCTTCAGATTTCCGCCCAGGGCCTGTGCCAGGTTTATAGCCAATACCCCGTTACTGCTAAGCGAGTAAAATCCGCAAGAAAAGCCTGGGACCGATGCACAGTTTGGGCTTGCCTGCGCCGGTGCATTCACACTTATGCTGAATATTATGAAAAGCGATACGGAGAGTACTAAAATCCCTAAACCGAGGGAGACAAGGTAATCGACTGCCGATTGCAGCCTTAGATTGCCGCGCTTCATTGCGTTTCTTGAGAGATCCAACTACTTCGCCTTCATCTCCACTTTCGCTTCGAAATCGGAGACCTGGTACTTGAATTCCTCGTTTGATTTTATTAATCCTTTCTCCTTCAGGAATTCCCTTGCAAGAAGGTAATAAATCAGGGCTAATGACCTTCTGCCCTTGTTGTTGCACGGTATAATCATATCAACAAACTTTACCCAGTTGTCAGTGTCGCAGAGTGCCACGAGAGGTATATTGGTCTTGTTCGCCTCCTTCACTGCCTGCTTCTCATTTCTCGTATCGCTGACAAGTATTATCTCAGGCTCAATGTAGTCCTCCCTGTTCGGGTTTGTGAATATCCCTGGCATTACCCTGCCCTTAAGGAGCGTTGCATTTGTTATCTCTGCGAATTTTGATGCAGCGGAGATGGCATATATCCTGGATGCAGTCACAACAATATCCTTTGGCTCATACTGGGCAAGCATCTTTGCCGCATCCTTTATCCTGCTGTCTATTGTGGAGAGGTCAAGCATATACAATCCATCCTCCCTTACCTTATAGACAAACCTCTTCATGCCAGGCGTCCTTATCTTCGTGCCTATATGTATCCCTACCTCCAGATACTCTGCCTGATCCACAAGAAAATTGTTCTCCATTAACCATACCTCTCAAAATGCATTCGGGGTCGCCGAGATTTTCATGGCATAAAGCCCTTTGAATTCCCTAATAATTTATACTCGGGTCATGTGCTCCCTAAGCACAGAGCCTAACCAGACTAGCAGACGACCCCGTCCGCAGCAATATATTGATACTAAATGCTTTTTATCCTTATCGCACCCCGTCTTTACTTCATGCTG
>JAKBQS010000026.1 GCA_021835105.1 Microcaldota archaeon | reverse complement strand
GCACCAAATCTTATAGATGACGTAATAAGGTTCCTGAATACGGAGGACGACATAGTTGACAATATATTCAACCTATCAAGGGCTGTCATACGCTACGATGGCGGCTCACCTGCAATGAGGAAGTACCTAGGTTCAAATCTCAGCAAGTTCAATCTATTCACGGACAGAGCTCTCGGGCTTCTCATAGAGATGCATTCCGCGGAGAGAATATCAGAGATGCGAAAATTCAGGACCGAGATAGAAAAATACGAGAGGAAAGTAGATGACGTAAAGGACGCGATGCTGAATTATGCATATGCTGCCAAGCTCAACTACAAGCAGTTCGCGCACACAACCGACATAGCATATCTTGGGGATAACATACTCGACAGCTGCGAAGATTCCGCTGACAGGCTGCTGGGAATAATGCTCTCGATAGCCACATGAGCGTGATGGGTTGATAGGTGCGTTAACGTATGCCATGGCCCTCTTCCTCATAGCCCTCGTCTCAGGGAACAACCTCACTGCGTGCTCCGGTTCAATAATAGCAGGAAGGATCGTGGGAAAGAAGACGGGGATAATCCTTACAATAGCAGGATACTCAATAGGTTTCCTCCTGCAAGGAAGCCTACTCAGCACAGGCATAAACGCAATACTGCCTGTAAGATCGGACCAGAGCATACTTCTTGCACTCAGCATCGCAACCCTGATATTCCTGATAGCCCATCGCTTCAGGGTACCGCAATCGCTCTCGATAACCCTCTCCATGACTGCCCTTGGCATAAGCACCGCATTAGGCCTTGCCGTAGACTGGAGTTTTATAGCATACATGATTGCCTTCTGGATAGCCGCTGCCCTCATGTGCGCAGTTTTCGCATTTGCAACAATGCGTGCAACAAGAGGCTTCATGTCAAAGGTAAAGATATGGAAGGCGTTGTCCTCGGTCAAAGCGCTTCTTATACTTATCTCATTCTTTACTGCGTTTACTCTCGGTGCGAATACAATAGGGTTCCTGTACGTCTCACTTCCAGGCAGAGTGCCAGAGTTTATGATAATAGCCGCAATAGTATTCGGCTCTTTCGTCTTCAGCGCAGGAGAGATTAAAAGAGTAGGCAGCGATATACTCCCATTAAGGTACCTGAATGCCCTGGTCTCTCAATCGATATCAGTACTCCTGGTTGAGGCCGCAACTCTCTCCAGCGTGCCCCTGTCCAATACGCAGACGTTCATAGCAAGTCTATATGGATCTGCCGTGAGCTACAGGACGCGAATAATACGCAAGCGCCCGGCTGAGACAATACTATTTACCTGGATTGTAACTTCTCTGGTAAGCTTCAGCGCAGGCTTCCTCCTTACGAAGATACTCCTATAATATAAAGATGCGCTGGACTCTTGCGAAATCAGTTTATTATTCTTTTCATGCCAATCTGTATTACAAGCACTTCACGAGGCAAGTTTAAATGAACATACAGTCAAAGATACTATTCTACATAATAGCAGTTCTAGGCGTGCTACTCTTCGGCACTGTGGGAACCTACATAATAGGTTCGCACGGCGGCTTTAGCGTAAATGTCAATTCTCCGCTTACCGCTCTTTACTTTACCATTGTTACACTCTCTACTGTGGGATATGGTGACATAGTTCCAGTCTCCACAGCTGCAAGAATATTTGTCATAATACTGATAGTCTCGGGTTTGACTATATTCCTAAGTGCAATAACGTTTCTTGGAAGTGATTTCATGAATTCAAAAATAGACCAGTTATCCGGAGGAATAGCCTCTGTCGAGCGCAAGTTCCTGAGCAACCACATAGTACTTATAGGGACAGATACTACTAACGCATCAATCGCAAAGAAGCTTAAGAAGGCAAAGCAGAAGTTCATAATAATAACTTCGGATAAGGTTGTATACGACAAGCTCAGGGAGCATGGCTACAAGGCTTACGTGGCAGATTCGACATCAGTCCAGGACATGAAAAAATTTGAGCTTCACAGGGCAAAGGAAATAATAATAGATCTCAAGGATAATTCCAGAACAGTATATTCAGTAATAGTTGCAAGGGACATTGCAAAGAATGTAAAATTAAGGATAATAGCGACAAACGAGGATACCGAGAGGCACCTCAAGGAGATGGGCTACAATAACGTGATAAATCCAGCAGAGGCAATAGCAGTAGAGATAGTGGGCAGCATGGGTGTAAAGGTTTGAGCAAAATTGGAGGAGCAGGCACCAAAACCGAAAAGACCGCAGATTTTACTGAACTGTTCGCAAAGCTTAACTCCTCAGAAAACGGGATAACCGAGACAGAGGCGGATAAGCGCATACAGAAGTACGGGTACAACGAGATTATAGAGAAGAAGAAAAGTCCTATATTCCTCTTCCTTAAGAAATTCACAGGTCCGATACCGTTCATGCTGGAAATAGTCATAGTAATAACATACCTGATAAACGACTACAAGGACCTTTACATAATAGCCGCTCTTCTAGTGTTCAACGGCATAGTTGGATTCATTGAAGAGTACAGGGCCGACAGTTCGGTAGAGCTCCTGAAGAAAAGGCTTCAGGTAATGACCCGTGTCCTTAGGTCTGGAAAGTGGAAACGCGCTGAGGCGCGCAGCCTTGTACCAGGGGACATAATCCGCGTCAGGATAGGTGACATAGTTCCTGCGGATAGCGCTGTAATATCTGAGCAGGATCTGCACCTTGACCAATCCATACTTACGGGGGAAGCAATGCCCGTAAAGAAGCAGGGAGGAAGCACCATATACTCAGGTTCCGTTGTCAAGGAAGGCGAGGCTCTCTGCATTGTCACCGGCACAGGTTACAACACCTACTATGGTCATACTACAAAGCTGGTGCAGGACGCAAAGCCCAAGCTGCATTTGCAGGGAGTGATAATGGGCATAGTAAAGAACCTCATAGTTATGGATCTCGCAGTAGCGGCGATAATATTCGCATACTCATTTGTGTTTCTGCACCTCGGCATAACAGAGCTGCTTCCTTTCGTTCTTGTTATAATAATAGCATCGGTTCCTGTCGCTCTGCCCACTGCGTTTACCGTAACAATGGCCCTCGGGACGGAGAAGCTGGCAAAGAAATCCGTTCTTGTTACCAAGCTAGAGGCGATAGAAGAAGCATCCAACATGAATGTAATATGTTTTGACAAGACAGGGACAATAACGGAGAACATGCTTCAAGTAAGGGACGTATTCTGCGCCTCAGGCGTGGCTGAGAAGGACGTTCTCCTTGCAGCTGCCCTAGCCTCGCGGGCTGAGGACAACGATCCGATTGACAACGCTGTCTTAGGCTCAGCGGCCCAGAAAGGAGTTGACATCAAGCCGTACACGCAGGAGAAGTTTATACCGTTCAAACCAGCCACTAAGATGTCAAGTGCCGATGTCCGCTACAAATCGGGAAGCATGAGGGTTTACAAGGGCGCATATCAGGTGATAGCTGGGATTGCAAAGCAGAATCCGCACGAGGCAAAGATAATGGAAGCAAAAGTGGCTGAGTTTTCAAAGAAGCAGTTCAGGACTATAGCAGTTGCGGAATCCAAAGGTGGAAAGGCACGACTTCTGGGAATACTCGCGCTTTACGATAGGCCAAGAAAGGACGCGAAGAAAACCATCTCTGAGATACGGGCACTTGGCATAAGGGTAAAGATGCTAACAGGAGACAACGTGCACATAGCAGAAGAAATTGCAAAGGAGGTAGGGATAAACGGAAAGGTTGCTGACATAGCAAAACTGAAGAAGATGCCTCATGAGGAGATGCTAAAAGAGATAGATGACACAGAGGTGTTTGCAGAGATATACCCTGAAGACAAGTATACCATAGTAAAGGCGCTTCAGGAAAAAGGCTATAGGGTCGGGATGACTGGGGATGGGGTAAACGATGCCCCGGCGCTAAAACAGGCCGAGGTCGGGATAGCCGTTGCAAATGCTACAGACGTAGCCAAGAGCGTCGCAGCGATAGTCCTTACGAAAAACGGGGTGGAGGTAATAAACGATGCAGTTGTGGAAAGCAGGAAGATATTCGAGCGGATGATGACTTATACCATGGTTAAGATAACAAGAGTGATACAGATAGTATTCTTCATAATGCTTGCGCTCTTCGTGCTCGGCACCATACCTATATTGCCATTTGAGCTTATACTGCTTATATTCACAAACGATATAGTAAACATAGCCGTTGCAACGGATCATACAATATACTCGTCGATGCCTGATACATGGGACATAGGCAAGATCATGCGCTCCTCATTCATAATGGGCTTCATGATGCTCATCGTCTCGCTTGCATTCATACCGCTTGGCATCGTCCTAGGCCTTGGTGCTGCAGCGTTCCAGACATTTGATTTTCTTATGATAAATATAACTGACAACCTGCTCTTCTATGCCGTGCGCGGAAGGGAGAAGCTATTCGGCTTGAAGCCGACAAAGACGCTGATTATAGCATCTGCTTTTGGAATAGCATTCGGAATAACCGTATCATATTTCGGAATACTTGTAACAGGCATAGGCACATTCGCAATAGCATTGCTTATAGTACTTGCAATAATACTTATGCTCTTATTCGATATGGTAAAGTCATTCATATTCAGGAAAGTCGTAAAGTGGCAGACGCTCACAGGAACGCGCTGAGGCGATCAGATATTCCTAAGTATGTACCTGCCTACTTCTGAACACTTGGATTCCCCGCCTACATCGTATGTCTTTATTCCACCTTCCAGCGAAGCTGCAACTGCGCTCTCTATTCTCTCCGCAGCGCTCTCGCTTCCCATCCACTCAAACATCATCTTTGCGGAAAGTATGGTTGCAATCGGGTTTACCTTGTCTAGTCCCGCATATTTCGGAGCAGATCCGTGGACAGGCTCGAACATTGCATATCCATCACCTATATTGGCAGAAGGCCCGACACCTATTCCGCCCACTATCATCGCCGCTTCATCGGATAATATATCCCCGAACAGGTTCTCGGTTACTATAACGTCATAAGATTCCGGGTTCTTTATGAGCCACTGTGCCATCGCATCAACATGCGCATCATCTATATGCACCTTCCTGTGTCCTGGACCCAAGCCATATATGCTATCCTTGAAGAGCGCATCGGAGACCTTAAGTATATTGCCTTTATGCACTATTGTAAGGTGCTTTCTTCTCTTTTCTGCAAGATTGAGGGCAAATTCCCCTATCCTCAGGCTGCCCCTTCTCGTAATAACCCTCATCGCTGCGGCAGTATTCTGCGAGACCATGAAATCTATGCCGCTGTACATCCCTTCAGTATTCTCCCTCACTATAACAAGATCTACATTATCCTTTACAGCTGGCACGCCTTTTCTTGTCTTGCAGGGCCTTACATCAGCGTAGAGACTGAACATCTTCCTTATCTTCACGGCAGCACTAACTTCGGATCCTGCTCCTTCAGGAGTCGTCATTGGGCCCTTCATCACGCAATCGGATCTTCTAAGAAGGTCTATGGTCTTCTGCGGTAAATTGGTCCCGTACCTGCTTATGCAATTGTATCCTGCATCGCCTATGCGTATCCTTGCCGTTATCCCCGCATCTGCCGCTGCCTTCCTTATAACAGGAAGCACAACCTTCATTATCTCAGGCCCGGTTCCGTCACCAGGCAGGAACGCTATTCTCCATTCCTTCTTTGTCTTTTTTTTATCCATCTCTTTCAGCCTCCAGCACTATGCGCCTAAGAACATAATTGAGCACTCCGCCTACTCTGCAGTACTCTACTTCAAGCTCAGATTCAAGCCTTACCATGCCAATGAATGAAGCCTCCTTTCCGGGTTTGGAGGTGTAAGAGACATTTACCTCGCCCTTCGGCTTGAGCGCATCAGATATCCCTATACTGATGGGCTTCTCCGGGTCTATCCCGAGGCTTGCAAAATCCTTGTCTGCAGGAAACTCTATTGGAACTATCCCCATACCTGCAAGGTTTGAACGATGTATTCTCTCAAAGCTCTTCGCTATAACTGCTTTCACCCCAAGGAGCGCAGGGCCCTTTGCAGCCCAGTCCCTCGAGCTTCCAGAGCCGTACTCCTTGCCTCCTATAACTACAAGTGGCACTCCTTCCTTTGCATAATTCATTGCAGCATCGTATATTGGGACTCTTGACTTGTCGGGAAAATGAAGCGTATAACCGCCCTCCTCCCCATTTAGCAAAAGATTCTTTATCCTCACGTTGGCAAAGGTCCCGCGCATCATCACCTCATGATTTCCTCGTCTGGAGCCATAAGTATTGAAATTCTTCCTCTCAACTCCGTGCTCTATCAGGTACTTTCCTGCAGGAGAGTCCTGAGGTATTGCACCTGCTGGTGATATATGATCTGTTGATAGCGAATCGCCAAAGACTGCCAGAACCCTGGCGTTCTTTATATCAGATATCGAGTGCTTTGCCTTGTAGTCAAACCCGGCAAAGAATGGGGGCAGGTTTATGTAAGTGCTCTTTGAGTTCCACGGATATGTCTCTTCTTCCGCTACGCTTAGCTCGTCCCAGTACTTGTTCACAGAGAATATGCGCTTGTACTCTTCATTGAACATGGATACATCTATAGAACTGCCGGCAATCTTCCTTATCTCATCCGCATCAGGCCATATATCATCAAGATAAACATCCTTACCGTCGCTTCCACGTCCGAGTGGCTCTTTAGTTATATCCTTCAGGACACTTCCTGCAATGGCAAAAGCAACCACAAGAGGCGGAGACATTAGATAATTTGCCCTTACTTCGGTATGTATTCTTGCCTCATAATTCCTATTCCCAGAGAGGACGCTTGCTGTTACTATCCCGTCTTCCTTTATAGACTTGGAGACCTCGGGCGGAAGAGGGCCACTGTTGCCTATGCATGTCGTACATCCGAAGCCCACCAGCGAAAAGCCAAGTCTCTCCATGTACTCATACAATCCGCTCTTTACCAAATAATCGCTAACCACCCTGCTTCCAGGCGCGAAGCTGGTCTTTACCTTTCTGCTTACCACAAGCCCCCTATTGACCGCATTCCTTGCAAGGATTCCTGCACCTATCATTGCCGTTGGATTACTTGTATTTGTGCAGCTTGTAATGGCTGCTATAACCACATCTCCGTCTCTAATGGGCTCTTCACTCCCATCATCATACCTTATTCTGGACTCTTTAGGCGAGTTCCTTCCCTGCGCTGGAGCTTTTGCTTCCTGCACCGAAGTGCTCTCTTGCGACCACCGAGCGTAATCCTTCTGCGATGAGTTCTGCTCCTGCGGCGCGGCAGAAGCGCCAGCCATAAAATTCTGGTAAAAAGTATCGGCTATGGAACCAAGCCGTATCTCCTGCTTGGGCTGGCTCGGCCCAGAGACACTAGGCTCTATCTCATCAAGCCTAACCTCAATAACCTTGTTGTACTTAACGTCTGCATAGTTAATCGGGAACATCGACTGGGCAGTATAATAACTCCTTATAAGGTCTATCTGCTCATCTGTCCTCCCCGTACTCTTCATGTACCTTAACGTTTCCTCATCAACCGGGAATATCGATACTGTCGCACCATATTCCGGGCACATGTTTGATATTGTAGCCCTATCAGGAAGCGAGAGCGCCTTTACTCCGTCACCGAAAAACTCTACAAATTTGCCAACAACTCCAAGCTCGCGGAGCCTTTTAGTAAGGGTAAGGGCCAGATCCATCGCGGTAACCCGCGGATTTAGCCGTCCGGTAAGCTTAACGCCCACCACTTCGGGCATAGGGAGCGATATCGGCTGGTCCAGCAGCGCGGCTTCCGCCTCTATACCGCCAACTCCGAATCCGAATACCCCAAGGCCATTTATCATCGTAGTATGCGAATCGGTTCCAACGAGGCTGTCGGGGAAGGCAATAAGTTTCCCGTCCTTTTCCCTGAAAGTGACGCATGTGGCTATATTCTCAAGGTTTACCTGGTGGCATATCCCGCCAGATGGCGGAACAACCCTGAACTGGGAAAACGCGCTGCTTGCCCACTTGAGCAGCGAATATCTCTCGCTGTTCCTGCTCATCTCCATTGCCTGATTTATCTCAACTGAATCCTCCTTTGCATAAGAATCAACCTGAACGGAGTGGTCTATTATCAGGTCTACCGGTATTATCGGATTTATAAGTGAAGGATTGAGGCCTTTTTCCTTCAGATACTCCCTAAGCGCCGCAAGGTCAACCACTGCCGGAACTCCTGTGAAATCCTGCATGAGTATACGGGATACCTTAATATGTAAGTCGCCATTGTAAGGCTTCATCTCCCCCCATTTTGCTACTGCAACCACTTCCTCTTCAAGAACCTCCTTCCCATCGCAATTGCGTAGGAGGGCTTCAAGCACGATCCTCATAGAGAAAGGCAGCTCAGATATTCTTCCTATTCCAAATCCTCCGAGGGCGCTTATCGAATAATAGCTAACTTCTCTGCCCTTAGATGTTGTAAAAGTACGTATGGCATCTGCCCTCAAGTTTCCCATAAAAACACCAACCAAAGAAATATCTCAGCGTTAAATATTAAATACATTGGCAAACAAGCGCGTTTGAAGATATACTATAAGGATTCCCAAGTAGCATAAGCCTAAATACTTGGAAGTTACATATTTCATAATGGCGGGAAAGGGGGACATATCGATTATCCTGCAAAGCACTGGAAGCAAGTATCGAAGTCAGATTCTCCAAAAACCAGAACCTAGAGCATGGAAAGCGATAGAGAAGCATAAAGAAGGACAGGGAATTCCAAAAAGTGGAATAAGATAACCGCATTTTCGCATAATTTGCTGCAGGATATCTGCAGCTGTAAAGCGGGAGACATGCATATGGTGCAAGCGCATCTCCTGCAGGCTCGGCTACTAATTGTTCTACACCAAATGGGCAAGGCCTTGGAAAACTATGCTCAGGTCCTGCCAAATTCGCACCTAGCACATTACTTTTTTGAGAATACAAGCATGTAATGGGTTCCAACATCACGCTCTTTTTCGAGTGCAAACCCGTGCTTCTTCAATCTGCCTATCACTTCTATTTTTGATAAGCGTATTCCTACAGGTGGGCCGAACTCTGTCCTCTCCTTCTTCCAGTCAAGGTCCATAAATATGCCATCATCCTTAATAACCCTGCTTATCTCTGCCTCATATCCATAAGGCAGGTCATGGAAGGAATTAGCGGAAAATACAAGATCAATGCTCTTATCGGCGAAGGGCAGCCTATTCCTCTGCGCCTTGATTATCTTTATATTTTCCAAGCCGGTTAGATTGGCTCTCATAAATCCTATAGCATCGTCAGATACATCAACGCAATATAGGGTTTTTACATATCTGCTTAGAACTATCGCAAACCTTCCCCCACCTGCTCCCAAATCAACAGCTTCGGATGCCTTGATGTAATCGATGTTTTCAGTTATTGCATCAAGAAAAGGCTTCTCTACCTTTGTAGATCTGAATAAATTATGCAGATGCAAATCTTTTCCTTGATCCATAAAATCCCCCCTGAAATAACATCAATTCCAATATAATATTATCTGGACAGTTGGCTATTAAAGGCGTTATGCGCAGAAACGCATTGTAATTTTCATCAGCATCTTCAAACTCATTTACCGAACTCAACACCTTCCTCAAGGTTCGCCCCGCTTATTATCGCCACCGTCCTGCTTCCACGAAGCCTAAGCTTTCTGTAGGCGGCTATCGATGCAACACCTGACATCTCCGCAAGGAGGCCATACTCCTTCAGGAAGAACTTCTGCTCTGCCTTCATCTCAGAGTCCGTCACTGTAACTACTTTCCCCTTCGTTTTCCTTATTGCCTCCAATGCTTCTGCACCGAATGTCGGATAACCAACAGCTATAGCATCGGCCATGGTGTTTGGCTTTACGTATCTCGGAACGGAGCTCTCTGCAAATGCCTTTGCAACTGGCGCAGAGCCGCTCGCCTGCACTCCAATTATCCGCGGCATCCGTTTTATTGCGCCTGAGCTGAGCATCTGGGCAAGCGCCTTCCCAATGCCGCTTATAAGCGTTGCATTGCCTATTGGTACTACTATATTGTCAAAGCCGCTGGATTGGGCGGCAACCTCATATGCTATAGTCTTCTGCCCTTCCTTCCTGTAGCAATAGTCTCCAGATACGAATGCGCCTTTGGATTTGGCATACTTCTCTGCATTTTTCATTGCTAAGTTGAAGTCTCCGTAAACCTTGACTATCCTAGCCGTACCTGTCCCTTTTATAAGGTCAAGCTTGTATCTGTTCGCGTCCCTGCTTATGAAGACCCTTATCCCAAGCCCTTCTATGCCACAGTAATAGGAAAGGGAGTACGCCATGTTCCCTGTGGAAGCGCACGACAACTCGCTATATCCATACTCCATTGCCTTTGCAACCTCTATTACGCTTCCCCTATCCTTGAATGACCTGGTAGGGTTTGTGGTCTCCAACTTGAGCTGCAATCCATTCCCGGCGTCTATCAGTCTTGTCCCTCCCACTAAATATCTCCTGTACTTGCCATCTGGCAAGTAGTCTATATAGTCCCAAAATTGGCAACCATCAATCTTGAAGCCTTTCCCCCTTTCATATACAACTTCAAGATTGGAGCCGCATTTACCGCATAGCTGGTTTTCGTAGCTGCTTTCGTATATATTCCCGCATCCCTTGCATTTAAGGCTATATCTCAACAAACAACCTTACTGCCTCTCCCCTATCGGGAGGTATTTCAGATCGAGCGGCCCGGTATAATACTCAAGTGGCCGTATGAGTTTGTTCTCCTTCCAGTATTCGAGCAGGTGTGCGCACCATCCGCTCGCCCTGCTAGCCGCAAATATAGGTGTGAAAAGATCTATCTGTATCCCTGCAGCAGTATAAAGTGGTCCTGCAAAGAAGTCTACATTGGGCCATATCCCATGGCTTGCACCAAGCTTATCTATCATCATCTTCTCCGCACGCAAGGCTATCTCCGTAAGTCTCCTGACCTCTTCGGATGAATGGTCCTGGAGTTCAAGCAGATATTTTTTCAGTATCTTTGCCCTAGGGTCATAGGTCTTATATATTCTATGCCCGAATCCCATTATCCTCTGCTTTCCTGCAAGAGCGTCTTCTATATACTTTTCAGTATTGTCAGGGTTTCCTATCGCTTGCATCATCTTAAGGGCCATCTCGTCTGCTTCTCCATGAAGCGGACCCTTCAGGGTGCCTACCGCTGAGGTAATGGCGGAGTAAATATCCGAGAGCGATGAGCCTGTTACCATTGCGGAGAATGTCGATGCGTTAGAGCTGTGCTCAAGCTGAAGCAGGAACATTATCCTCATTATATCATATTCCTGTTTAGTCGGCTTCTTTCCGTTGAGCATATACATAAAGTTCTCAATATGGTCAAGTGATTTGTCCGGAGGTACATACTCCTCACCCTCGCTTCTGTATCTGCCTATCGCAGCGACAATGCTGGACATCTTTGATATT
>JAKBQS010000025.1 GCA_021835105.1 Microcaldota archaeon | reverse complement strand
CTGTGAGAAGCGGCGCAGAAACTGCAGTAGCATCGCCTGCCGCTTCATATAAAATCCTGCGCGTGCGCGATACTCTGTGGTGCTCGTGGTCATTGAGGTATATGCCGTGCAGGTCTAAAACCTTGTCATGGTCCAGTTCCTGGGACACGAATACCACGGGAGTCTTCCATTCCCCGCCATCTTCCAGGAGCCTCATGAAAAGGCTTCTGAAGCCAGAGTTATCAAAGCTCCAGACCCCGCCTCCTATGCTCTTCGAGTAATCGTACATCGAAGCTGACTCATCAATCACAAGTATGCCTGCTGGTGCTTTTCCTGAGACCGCTCTCGCCGAGCTTATAAGCTTCTCTACCAGCACGGTCTCCATCACGTCGCCCAAGTCGGGGGTGTTAGTAAAACTTGCCCTAGGGCCTATCTTTGTCATTCCCCAGCTAAATTCTATAGCTGCACCTTCATAGACATTGCGCGTTGTTGTGAGCAGCCTCTCCCTGTCGCTGAAGTTAGCCCATGTGGACTGCCTGAAGTAGGCGCCGAAAGCGAGCGCCAGCAGCACAATTCCCGGATCCGATTCTGCGAGTTTCTCCGTAGTAATCCCATTGTCTTTCGAGAGCTTTGCTACGATTTCATGCAGCCTGGGAAGGCCCTCCTTCTCAAGCCTTTCATCATCTATCCCATTCCTCTCTAGGGTCTGTGCAAGGCTCTCCAAAGTTTTGCGAATCGGCCTGATCTCAAGTGCACGCTCGGGCATTGATGAAGCATCACGTACTGCACGCTGCAGGTTAATCTCCACTTTCCTAATCCCCTGCCTCTCTACCTCCTTGCCTCCGGCGGGGAACTTCTCCATTGTTGCTCCTTTCATAGCATTCACTCTGCGCATCCGGCATTAGCCGTGCCGGCTTCGATGGCTTTTGATTTTGTTTTCATTCTAATACCAAATTATCGTTAGTATCCTCTCCCGCACACGCAAGAGAAAAGAAAAAAAGACTGGAAGAGCATTATGCAGGAGCAAAGGCTTATGCGTTCCTTGCAAACCACAATACAAGGTATCTAAAGTAGCCTATGAGTTGGGCGAAGCCCAGGAAAGCCATAATACCGTGTGTGGCCTGCATGCAAATCTTCAATCACAATATGCTGTACGTCATTCTTAAAGTTTTTCTACAAATGCGCTTTGTTGCAAAAGTCTTCGGTTTTGTTAAAAAGGCCAGTTAACCATCAAGATTCTGCAAATTCAGCTCCACGTCCAGAAACGGCAAATGGCTTTTGCCTACGCATAAACCCTGCAAAAGAATAAAAACCAGTAAATGTATAATATTCGTGATTAATCATGCCTTCAATAAACGTAAAGGACGTGGTGCTCAAGCTCAAGGGATGCTCAGACCCTGAGATAGGGATAAACATAGTGGACCTTGGCCTTATACACAACATCAGGATAGACGAAAAAAACAACATAGAGGTGACGCTGACAATGACGAGCGCTATGTGCCCTGTAACAAGCGTCATACTCGCGGATGCGCAGCTCAGATTGGAGAAGCTTGAAGGAGTAGGGGAGGTAAATCTTAACCTGGTATGGGAGCCAGCATGGTGCCCTGAAATGATAAGCGATGAAGCGCGCATGAATATGCAGCTTCTCTAACTTCTTGCGCCTCTTCCTAATAATCCTGGTATTATCCAAAGCGGCAGATTGCTCCTATCAGCCATACTGCGATCCTTCGTCCGCTCTCTTGTACTCGTGCAGCTCCTTCTCCGAGAACCATATCCTTATCTCTGACTCGGCTATCGCCGCATTCTCCGAGACGTGCACGAGGTTCCTCACAGGCCTCTGCTTGCTGTCTGCAAGTGAATAGCTGTCGCTTGCATACATGCCTCTTATCGATGACGGATCCGCCTTCCTAGGTTCCGTACCGCCGGCTATCTTTCTTGAAACTTCTGCGGCTGAGTTGCCTTCAAGTACGAAAGCAACTATCGGGCCATCTGTAAGCCCTTTTATAAGCATCTGCCTTATCCGCATGCCTATCTCCCTCTCGGTCTCCTTTACCTCTATCCCCTTCTCCAGATAGGACTGCTTTGTCTTGAGGCCTACGGAGACAAGCCAGTTTTCATCATCTGTGTAATGCTTCTCTACCATCGACTTTGTGGGCTTGAGCATCTTCAGAGCAACGACTTTCAAGCCGCAATCCTCAAACCTAGCTATTATCCTGCCTACAAGCGCACGCTCGACTCCGTCAGGTTTTATTAGAACAAGTACCCTTTCCATAAACTCACTACATATAAATATCTTTAACAACCTTTTAAAATACTGTGCTAAAGCCGCTGCAGGTAGATTATCATGATTCGCCAGCCAATAATAAGCGTCATGGGGCATGTCGACCATGGCAAGACTTCTCTTCTTGACAAGATACGCAACACCACGATGGTGAACAGGGAAGCAGGGAGAATAACGCAGCATATCGGTGCCAGCGAGGTTCCGATAGACGTAGTAAATAAGATATGCGGGAAGCTGATGCGCAATGCTTCCGACATAAAGCTTCCAGGGCTACTCTTCATAGACACTCCAGGGCACGAGGCCTTTACGAACCTGCGCAGGAGGGGCGGCTCCGTATCGGACCTGGCAATACTCGTCGTCGACATAACAAAGAACTTCGAACCACAGACGTATGAGGCGGTAGAGATACTCAAGGAATACAAAACGCCCTTCATAGTCGCGGCAAACAAGATAGACCTTATAACAGGGTGGATACCTAACAATACCTACTCTTTTCTCGAGTCATTATCAAAGCAGCACCCCAGCGTAATCGAGGCCGAAGAGGCAAGGATCTACGAGATAATAGGGAAATTAAGCGAGATAGGATTCAGCAGCGAGAGGGCTGACAGGGTGACGGATTTTACCAAGGAAATATCAATAGTGCCTGTAAGCGCAAAGACCGGAGAAGGGCTTGCCGAGCTCCTCATGTATGCTACAGGGATATCCCAAAAGTTCCTAGAGATGCGCCTTAATATAGAGATAAGCGGGCCTGGGAGGGGAAGCATCCTCGAGAAGAAGGAAGAGAAGGGCCTCGGCCTTACGCTTGACGTGATACTATACAACGGGTCGCTGAACGTAAATGATGTAGTGGCATTTGCCACTTCTTCCGGGGTTAAGACGTCAAAGATAAAGGCTCTCCTCAAGCCAAAGCCGCTGAATGACATACGTGAGGCGGCAAGCAAATTCTACTACGTAGAGCATGTCGATGCGGCTTCCGGGGTTAAGCTGTGCGGTTCAGGATTGGAGGACGCTCTTCCAGGGTCCCTTCTCATCTCTACTCAGTCGGAAGGATATGAATCTGAGATAAAGTCGGAGCTGAGCGAGGTATTCGGATCAGAGAAGGAAGGCGTGATACTCAAGGCAGATACCATAGGGAGCATAGAGGCGATATCACGTCTTCTCGGGAGCGAGGGCATACACATAAGCAAGAAGGAGATCGGCAAGGTTACAAAGAGGGACCTCGCAGATGCATTCTCAATGAAGTCTACCGATCCTTACGCTGCCATAATACTCGCCTTCAACGTTCCGGTTGAGGATGAGATAATGCAGGATGCTGCCTCAATGGCCGTGCCTCTTATAAGCAGCAACATAATATACAAGCTACTTGATGACTACAGGGAGTGGAAGCTCGCTGAGACAAAGAGGTCAAGGAGCGATGCGGAGAAACTGATAACCCTGCCGGGGCTTTTATCGGTGATGCCAAATCACTGTTTCAGGATATCCCATCCAGCGGTATTCGGCGTCAGCGTCTTTGCAGGAAAGGTAAAGCCCGGGTATCAGCTGATGAACAAGTACGGCGAGATAGTAGGAAGAATAAAGGGCATGCAGAACAACGGGGTAAATATACCTGAGATAAAGGCTGGGGAAGAGGCTGCAGTCTCTATGGACGGCATAACGTTTGGCAGGCAGATAAAGGACTCAGATGAGCTCTACACCTTCATAAACGACGAAGAGGAGATGCTCATAAGGAACAAATACTCTGAACTTCTGGACGAGGGTTCCACATTGCTTCTAGACACAATCTCAAAAATAAAGCGCGAGTCAAAGGCCCGCAGGCACGATTAGATCCTGTTCATCTTGCCGCATCCTGCAGAATGCCTATGACATTCGATATGTCCTCTCCTGATACGTCTCCCATGGTGCCTATCCTTATTGATTTTCCCTTTAGGCTGCCCATCCCTTCCGACACTACGTATCCCCCCTCCATCAGCCTGCTCATTACGGATCTCGAGGTATGTCCCTGCGGAACCTCAAATGCCGTAACGGAGTTAGATAAAAACCTGCTATCTTTTACCACCCTTGCGTATCCGTGCTTCGGGAGTTCCGAGTAAAGCTCTGCTGCAAGCCTCATATGCTTGCCCATCCATTCGTCCATTCCCGCCTCAAGCATTATCCGCAGCGCTTCCCTCAATCCATAAAACAGGCTTACAGCCGGTGTCTGCGGTATATCGTATCCTTCGTTCATCTTCCTTGCATACAAGCCAAGGTCAAGATACCTGTTAACGTCCTCCGTGTGTCCTACTATGCCCATTGCTTCCTCCGAGAGCCCCACGAGTGCGATACCAGGAGGTGCGGCCAGGCACTTCTGGCTGCATGTCGATACCGCATCAAAGCAGCCTGTGTCGAGCCTTATATCTTCCCCAAACATCGCAGAAGCTGCATCCACTATAACCTTCAACCCATGCTTCTTTGCGAACTTTCCAATAGCGCCGGAGCTCCTGTGGGCCATCCCGATGCTTGTTTCGGTGTAGACCATTGCAACGGTCCCGTACTTGCCTGATTCTATTGCTTCATATACTGCTGATTCTTCAACAGCAATGCCATCTGGTGCAGATATCCTTGTGGGATGCGCACCTCTCTTTGAGATGGAGTCGCCAAGCCTATTGCCAAACTCCCCGTGGCTTATCAGGAGCACATTCTCGCCGCGTCTCACCATGCTGTTTACCATTGCATCCACAGCGAGGGTCCCAGAGCCTGAGAGTATGCACACCGTTCCACCTGAAGTTCCATAAGCCTTTTTCAGCCCTTCCTCAATCTCGCCTACAATCCTGTGAAATCCTTCCTCCCTGTGGCTGACCATCTGTCCGGAGAGCGCCCTCAAAACCCTCGAATCAAGAGATACTGGTCCGGCTGTCAAAAGTTTCTCCATTCAAACACCCTCAATCTCCCCAAGCGCCACGACAAGCTTATCGGCAAGGTATTTTGCTATGCGTTCCTGCGCTTCTTTGGTATTTGCCCCTATATGCGGTGTTACTGCCACGTTGCGCAAGCCCAGCATTTTGATCTCGGTTTCATCCCTCGGCGGTTCGTTCCACATTACATCTGCACCGTAGAAGCCTATCTTCCCGCTCTCCAGCCCCCAATACACGGCCTTCATCTCTGTCGCGGCGCCCCTTGCCGTATTTATCAGTATAACGCCGTCTTTCATACTTTCCACTTCTTCGGTTCCTATGACCGGTACCCTGTTGACCTCCATGTTTACGTGCAGGCATACAATGTCCGATCTGCGGTATAGGGTACGGTGGTCGGTAAACTCAACTCCAAGTTCCCTTGCCTTCTCCCTGTAATCCTTAAGATCTGTAACGATCACCTCTGCACCAAAAGCTTTCAGCACCTGTGAGACTCTCGTTCCTATTCTCCCGAACCCTACGATTCCGACAGCCTTTCCTGCAAGCTCGCTTCCTAGGCTCTTGGC
The DNA here is from genome assembly GCA_021835105.1 of Microcaldota archaeon. Next base: position 6,070 of record JAKBQS010000025.1, on the reverse strand, counting down.
GAATTTTCCCGCCTTGACATCCTCTATACAGGCGTGCGTGCTTCTAAGTCCTGCAATAATCAAGTGGATAGTGAGCTCAACAACAGATTCGGTAGCCTCGCCAGGTGCGTTTATCACCCTTATTCCATGCTCTCTTGCAGCTTCCACATCTATATTCTCTATCCCAACTCCTGCCCTGCCTATTATTCTAAGCTTCTTACCCGCATCTATAATGCCTCTGTCTATAGGCATACGCGTTCTTCCGAGTATCACATGATATTTATCTACAATTTCCAGTATCGCATCCCTGGACATGCCTGGAGAGTAGTTCACCGCGGCACCGTAATTCTCTAGCGCGTCGAGAATGTGCCTGTCTACCGTATCAACTACCAGAACATTCGGTTTTTCCATCCTTGCGTCTAATTGGGTTTTATATTGCATAAAGACACCTTAATAAGTATTCAGAGAGCCTCTATGCAATTAGCATGAGGTTGAGCTTCCTGAAACTGATGAGAAAGAGGCAGAGCTGGAGAGTGGGGCATATACTGCAGAAATGCGGCAGTTATGGCAATCCATCATACCAACTTCATTAACGTTTGTTCGCAACTGGTATATAAATATAATGTCCAACTAAAGACTGCAGGGAGAGGGGATGGAGCATGGCATATCCGCACATAGATAAGATAAAAGCCATAGTGCTTGACTTGGACGGGACATTATACCCTGAATCAAGCGAGCACCTTGCATGCGATGCATGGGCCAGGCGGATTAGCCTCTATCTCGATAAGCACGCCCCTGACTTATCGGCAAACCAGGGCTTCAAGCGCATGAAGAGAAAGCTCTCAAGGGAGAGGAGGATATCTAGGCTTATAGTGGAAGCGTGCAAAATCTCAGGGATACCCATGAAACCATTTGCAAGATACGCTTACAATATAAAAACCGAAGACGCAAAACTAAGCAAGGACATTAAACTCTCCAAGGCGCTCTCGGTAGCGGGAGAGAATCAAGAGCTTTACCTATTCACAAACAGTTACACCAACTGGGTGGAGAATGCGCTGCACTCAATAGGCATATCGGATGCCTTTCCGCGCAGAAGAATAACAGATTTATCAGATCTAGGTTTCAACATAAAGCCTTGCAAAGAATCCTTCCGCATTCTCCTAAAGCGGGTGAGGTGCAATAAAGAAGATATGATATTCCTTGACAATAGCGCATCAAACGTACGCGCAGCCATGGGTTTCGGCATACGCTCAATGCAGGTAAGGAGCTCTGGAGGCAGAGGCACCGGCCCATTATGCGAAATTCTCAGATCCTATGCATGCAAGTAAAGGCATGGTGCAGCGTACACTCCGGTGCACATCAAGCCGCATAGGCCGCACAGCCCAATGCCCCATTATTTCTGTAAAAAATCCAATGTAGTATATATAATATTGCTAAAATATTGTAAAAAACGCAATAAAAATGCAAATAAATATATATAGTTATGATGCGATATCAAAAAGATAATATGACTGGAAAGAACCTATCCCCGAAGGACTTTGCCGATGATGCGTTCTCCGTACTGAGCGATCCCCTGATGCAGAAAGTATATGCCGCATACGATAATGTAAGCGCAAGCATGAGGGAATACCTGAACAGCGACGGTTTTCTCGAGTATAAATCCATACTCATGGGCCCTGTTACGGATCCTGGAATACGCGGCTCAAAGCAGGTGACTGTTGACTATTACGGATACGAATACAAGATGATGAGCAGCGCGATACTATACAAACAGCTTCTCACCGCTGCAAGGAAAAAAGCAGGAGGAGAGGGAAAGATATACTTCTTTGCGGATAACATACGCCTTGAGCCGATGGAGACTGCAAATACGGACAGGCACCTCGCAGAGTTTATACAGGTGGACATAGAGCTTGCGGATACTGATCATCATGGCGCAATGTCCGTGGCTGAAGGTTTGCTTACGCACGTCTGCAAGAGCATGAAACGCCATGAGAAGGAGCTCTCCGAGATCTGGGGCGCTTTCTCCGAAGAGGCAGGAGCCCGCGGGCTGGAAAAGAGAACAGAGATACGCGTGCCTAAGACTCCATTCAAGAGGTATACGCACAAGGAAGCTGTCGATGAGCTGATATCATATATCGATTCGAATCCCGAGGCGCTCAAGGAGATGGAAAAGAGATTCGGCTTCAAGCCAAAGGAACTTAACCATAAGACCGAAATCCACTGGGAGTACGAGTGGCTGCTCTCCAGCATAAACAAAGATCCCTTCTTCGTTTACGACTATCCGAAGGGGTCAAGGGGCTTCTACGACAGGGAATACGACGACAAGAAAGGGGTGCTTATGGACTTCGACATGCTCTTTCCAGGAGGATACGGCGAAGCTGCCAGCGGCGCAGCAAGGGAATACGAGCATGGGAGGATAATAGCAAGAATGAAGGAAACCGGGGAGAAGCTTGACAAATATAGATGGTACCTCGAGTTCCTAAAAGCACACGGCATAAAGACTGCAGGCTTCGGGATAGGGCTGGAGCGCACAGTAAGATATATATGCGGTCTTCCAAGCATATACATGGCATTGCCGTGTCCGAGAATTCCCGGGCTGCTCTCGCCTTAAGCAGAACGATATCCATGCCCAAGAATTTCCTAGGAAAGAAGACCGATTACCCTGTAAGGGAGATAATGGAGAGAGCCAGGAGGGGGAGGAAGTCCATATATCCGTTCTCAAACGAGAAGTCGAGGTTTTCCATATACGGCGCTTCAATGGAGCATTCAGGGAAGAAGTTCTTTACCCTTGACAATATAGTGATAACACCTCCGCAATTCACTCCAAAGAGGCTTGAGAAGGCGATAGAGCTTATAGGGAGGGAACCGATATATCACGATGTCGACCTCTCATCGCAGATAGGTGGATTCAAGACAAAACTTCCACTAGTACAGTCATCGATGGGCAGCCAGGATGACTGGAATAAAGTGGCCCCGTTTGCTGCAAAGGCATGCGCGGAATCAGGCATAATAGCAGGGATAGGGGAGAACATAACTACGACATGGGGTTATAGCTCCAGGGTCAATGCCTCGCAACCATCCTTCTATGACAGGTCCATCTCATATCTCGAGAACACCACAGAGGATTACGGCGGGCTGATAATCCAGCAGAACGAGGAAGATGCATACGATGAACTATGGAACAGGGTATATTCAGACAAAAAATTTGATGAATACATACAGAAGGGCATGATCGCATTTGAGATAAAAGGAGGTCAGGGCGCAAAGGCGGGGATGGGCGGAGAGAAAATAGTCGACAGGGCTACGGCATTGCGGCTTAAGCAGAAGTATACGATATATCCGGATCCGGAGCATGTAATTGCAGATTCCTACGAGAGGCACTCGGCTCCTGATATATTCACAGAGGAAATACTGGAGAACAGGATAAAGAAGCTCAAGAACGATTATCCCAGGGTAAAGATATGGTTCAAGACCGGCCCATACAGGGATCTGGGAGAGGTCATAAGAATTGCGGCAGACGCAGGCGCGGACAACATAACAATAGATGGAAAGGAAGGGGGCACGGGGATGAGCCCTTCGGTAGCGCTAAACGATGTCGGAATCCCAACCATATCGTGCATGAAGGCGATAGCATCCGCACGGGAGAAGGGCATTACCGTAAGCATGATATCTTCAGGAAGGATGACGGGCGGGGGCGATATGGTGAAGAGCATTGCGCTAGGCGCATCCGGAATAGCAATGGGCAGGCCGTTCCTAGTAGCCTCATACGCATACAGCCATGCTGAGCATTTCATAGAGCGGGAACTGTACAATTACGCCATACTCAAGAACATCTCTTCCAGGATTGCCAAGCCTGACAAGAGATCGATAACCTTCGTGAAGAACATGATCGAATCTATAGAGACAGAAGCGAAGCTCCTTATAGCATCAGTGGGCAAGTATAAAGCAAGCGATCTCTCAAGGGAAGACCTGGGGACAGGAATGAGAGAGCTCTCAAGCCTGCTAGGGATAAAATACATATACGAATAATGCCATCTCCAGCCTCAGCATATGCGTGCCTATATCAGACTTTGCAGAAGCTTGCGAAATAAAGCAGCCCGCTTATTGTGGTGTTGTCCATTATCCTTCCTTCCTTTATCATCCTAAGGGCGCCAGAGAGGCCGATCCTGTAAGGCTTTATTATCTCATCCTTATCCATATCGGTTTTGGACTTGCGTAGCCCTGTTGCAAGGAAATAGCTTATCTTCTCCGTCTGTATGCCTGGCGATACATAAGCGCTTGTAAGATATCTGAGTTTTGATGCGGTATAACCTATTTCTTCTCTAAGCTCCCTCTCCGCAGCTTCCCTTGCACTCTCCCCTTCGTCTATATGCCCGGCGGGAATTTCATATAGATACCTGGATATTGCAAATCTGTACTGCCTCTCGAGTATTACCTCCCCAGCTGCGGTAAAGGGGATAACCCCTATAGTATCCGCGCCGACAATCCTCTCATGCTGTACCTTCTTGCCTTCCTTCTCCGCAGTGAACCTCTCCACATTGAATATCGTGCTCCTGTGGACTATCTCGCTCTTCTTCATATTATTACTGTTTTTTCTGAGGGAACTGCTGAAGACCCTCAAGATATACTTCCGAAGAGAGCTTGAACCTCGAGACGCTGTGCGTTATGACCCTTCCCTTGCCTTTGAAAGTCGCAAGGAAAAGTCCGACGCCTCCGAAAAGGGCCGTCCTTACGTTGTCTACGAATCTTATCTTGTAGCTGAGTGCCGTATCAAATCCGGCAACATGTCCCGGGTCTACCTCCAGTGTCTGACTTCCATCTAAGTCATGTATTGTTATATCTCCTGCGAGATGCAGGTACACAACTCCGGGCCCTACGAATTTCTGAAGGAGAAGCCCTGCGCCACCGAAGAACGCCGCGCCTATGTTTACGGCTTCCATAGTGAAGTTTATGTCTCCTTCTGCAGCCAAGAACGCATAATGTTCAGCAGTGAACATCTGCCCAGGCCCTAACTCTATCGGGACTATCCTTCCGGGAAAGACTCCTGCAAGTGTTACATGCCCCTCTCCGCTCTCGGATGAAAAAACCGTAAGCAGCGCGCTGGCCCCGGTAACCTTACGCTCTATAGTCTTGAATATCCCACCAACCATCCTTGGAGTCATTGTAACATTGTCTGATTTGCTGACAAGCTTTCCCGAATCGGCATATATCTTCTCCCCCTGATTAAGGTATACCTTCAGAGCCTGCATGTTTGAGCCCATTATCTCGTATTTCATCCATAGCACCTAAATAATAGCATTAAGTTCATCGCCTTCTATATTAAACCCGTACTTTGACATTATCTCGGATCGCGATATCTCCCCATTCTTTGCGAATTCCGATACCAATTTGCGGAGCCTTTCCCCGCTTATCTTCTCGAGATTTCCTTCTTTTATTGCCTCGTCCACTTCCTTTGCATTCTTAGGCATGGACTTGACTATCTCCTTTATGGCTTTCTTCGTTATTTTGCCAGAGGCAAACCTCCTGAATATATCCTCAAGAACTTCGTCATCTATAGAATACGGGTCAATACCCTGCCTGCTAAGCTCCTTGAATTTCTCAAGCAGCACATCAGCAACGACTCTTGTATCCGCTCCTGTGCGCTCCGTAATCCTGAAGTAGCGCTGCAGCTCCCTTGACCATATCAGCTGTTCGACAAGCTGCACATTGTTCAATTCAGCAACCAGCCTTTCCCTGACTTGATCTTCTTGGACTATGCTCTTCCCTATCTCAGCATAATGCCTGCCTTCCACTCTTACAGGCACAGAATCGGTTTCAGGATACATTCTAGCGCCTCCTGGAAGCGGCCTCATAAACCTCGTTATATTCTTTTTCGAATCTACATTCCTAGTCTCAGGCACAACTCCTTCCTTTGCCATCTCTGCCCTTCCGATTGCAAGCGATAGTGCATTTCTAGCTGTCTTCTCGTCTCCTGCCACCATAATAAAAGCGTCACTCTCCTTTACCCCAAGCCGCTTCTTGATCAAGGCAGAGATTGCATCGTCAATTCCGTATTTCGATAGATCTTCATCGCTATGCATGATGCCGTTAA
>JAKBQS010000024.1 GCA_021835105.1 Microcaldota archaeon | reverse complement strand
TCGGCAAGCTTGGTTTTGTAGGAAGGTATGATCCGGGCAGCGAAAGGCTTGCCAATGCGGTAAGCAGCGAATTCAGGAAAGGTGCCTGTACTATTATAATGCAAGGCCATGGAACCGTTGCGGTAGGGAACGATATAGCAGGGGCGCGAGGCAGGATAGAATACCTCGAGTACGTATCAAAAAGGATTTATATACACCATATGCTAATGTAAGCATCTATATGGTAGAGTGCATGGATGCCGAAATAGGAATAATAGGGGGTTCTGGTTTTTACAGCATGCTCAGCAACCCTGAATATCGCACAGTCGAATCTAAGTACGGTTCCGCAAGCGATAGCATATCGCTTGGCATTATAGAGAACAGGCGCGTGGCTTTCATACCGAGGCATGGATCAAAGCACACAATAGCCCCAAGCCACGTTCCATACCTTGCAAATATAGACTCGCTCAAAAATATCGGAGTAAAGCGCATAATAGCAACAAATGCAGTGGGTTCCTTGAAGAAAGAGTACAAACCTGGCGATATCGTATTTTTTGACCAGTTTGTAAATATGACTACCGGAAGACGTGACACTTTTTTCGATGCACATGGAAAGTTCGTGCATGTCAGCATGGCAGATCCTTACTGTAAATATATGAGGGAGGTTGCCTTTGGTGCTGCTGAAAGGCTCGGACTTGAATACCATAAGACAGGAGCAGTTGTAGTAATAGATGGCCCCAGGTTCTCTACCAGGGCAGAGTCGAGATTCTTCAGCAGGCAAGGTTTCGAGACAATAAACATGACACAGTATCCTGAAGCTTCACTGGCACGCGAGGCAGAACTATGCTATCTTGGCATAGGCATAGTTACAGACTACGATGCAGGACTGGAAGGTATGCCCGAGATAAAACCTGTCCAGGCAAGCGAGGTAACGCGTGTATTTGCTACAAAGGTGGAGGGCGTCAAGCGGCTTATATCTGAAATAATAAAGGATACGGGAAAAGAGAGGAATTGCGAATGCAAGGATGCGCTGAACGGCGCCGTCTAACCTGAAAGATTTTGCTTATGTCGTCCGCGCTTATTGCTCAAGAAAACAAACGAAGAAACCGCAATAACTTCGCTGAACACTACCAAGAGCGAAAAGGCAAGCGATATTGCAAATGACGAGTAGTGGTTCAATCCAAAACCGAAGAGGTATGCCCAACCAGGGGTGCCGCTGGCAATTGTGAATGGAAGATTGAATGCTGCATCCATAAACATGAAAAATGAGGCGGCAGATGCCGCATCAAATATAAGTATGCTGCAAATCCTGTTCCTTCTTGAGGCAAAGTACATAACTATGCTGAATGCAAGATAAACAAGAAGTCCATACCAGTGTGGGGCACCAGTTGCCCTAAGGCTGATATCAAACGCCAGCAGGTAGGCGCCGGATACAAATGCGATAGCCAGGCTTATCCCAGTCAAGCGCCTGTTTCCAATCCTCTGCAATATCACGGCCAAAGCAGGTCCTGCCAAAAAGACACAAAATCCGATGATAAGGTATACTGGAGAATACTCAACGCCGGAGTAAAAAAACTGGAATACTGCTATTATAGCTGCTGCTGCAAACAGCCAAATAAGATAGCCAGAGACTCTTTCAGGCAAAACCACACCATTTGATAGGCTGCAATGCAAAATCCTGTGCAGATGCATGCAGACCAGTTATTTTAGATTTCGGACAGCAATATATAAGTTTGTTTACACGATAAACTTATCATAAAATGCAAAAGCGTGCATAAATGCTGGATTTCTCAGAAATAGATAAAAAATGGCAGAGATTGTGGGCCGAAGCCAGGATATTCGAGAGTGACCCTGACACATCAAAAAAGGCTTACATGGTAACTGCGGCATTCCCGTACGTCAATGCTCCTCAGCACATAGGCCACCTCAGGTCTTACGGGACGGCAGATGTACTCGCAAGATACAAGAGGATGCGCGGTTACAATGTTCTGTATCCAATGGCATTCCACGCCACCGGCACTCCAATACTTGCTTTCGCAAAGAGAATAAAGAACGGAGACAAGACGCTCAGAGACGAGCTCAAGCTATTCCACGTTCCAGACGAAGAAATAAACAAGATGACTGATCCCCTATACATAGCAGGATATTTTGCACATGAGATAGAAGACGGGATGCACCTTGCAGGGTACAGTATAGACTGGAGACGAAAATTCATATCCATAGATAAATTCTTCAGCAAATTCGTAGAGTGGCAGTTCGGCATCCTGAATTCCAAGGGGTTTATTACCAGGGGGAGGCATCCTGTGGGGTGGTGCCCTAATGAGAATAATGCAGTAGGCATGCACGATACAAAGCATGATGTGGAGCCTGAGATAGAGGAAGAGGTGGCAATAAAATTCGAGGTGGAGGGTGAGCCTGGAAGGTTTCTTCTATGCACGACCTTCAGGCCTGAGACAATATACGGTGTTACCAATGTATTCGTTGGAGAGGAGATCACGTATGCGCTATGCGCCATAGGCGGTATGGAGGGGCTTTACTATATCTCATCCGCAGCGGTACAGATACTCGGATATCAGTTTGTGATAGAACAAAAGGGTGAGATAAGCGGCCTTGAGATGCTCTCAAAGAAATGCAAGAATCCCGCCACAGGAGAAGTTGTGCCTGTGCTTCCAGGATACTTCCTAAAAGAAAAAGTAGGCACGGGCATAGTTATGTCTGTACCTGCCCACGCGCCATTTGATCTTGACGCGCTAGCGCAGCTAAAGTCCAAAGGATACCCAAAACAGCCTCTCGCAATAAAGAAAGTTATAGAGATAAATTCGGATTCAAATAAGCGCGCTTCCATGGCAGGTGAACATAACCTGCCGTCTGAATATTACATAAGCATATCCGAAACGGAAGGAAAGAGCAGGGAAGATGTACTGAAGGAGGCTACAAAGCTCGAATACAAAGACGAATCCCACTTTGGCAAGATGCTGCTTGGGGAAGAGGCCGGAATGCCAGAACCCAAGGCGCGTGAACTCCTCAAGAAAAAGCTCATCGAAAACGCAGCGGCAATAAAAGTATACTCTATGGCGAATTCGCCCATATTTTGCCGTTGCGGATCGGAAATAGTCGTAAAGGTTGTCGATAACCAATGGTTCCTGAACTATGGAAACAGCGAATGGAAAACATTAGCGCAGGAAGCATTTGGGCTTGTAAAGATACTTCCTGCAAAGAGCAGAAAGGCATTCGAATCTGCAATAAGGTGGATTGATCTCCGCGCTGTCGTTAGGGCGCAGGGTCTTGGCACTCGGTTCCCATACGATAACGAGTATATAATTGAATCGTTATCCGATTCTACAATTTACATGAGCTTCTATACCATATCCCACCTGATAAGGGATGCAGGCGAAGAGCACCTTACAAAGGAATTCTTTGACTATGTATTCCTTGGAAAAGGCGATGCGGATTCAGTATCCAAATCTTCCGGCATAAGCTACGAACTGCTCAAGAAGTGCAGGGACTCATTCGTGTATTGGTACAAGGATACATCAAGGCATTCTGGACCTGATCTCATATTCAACCATCTCACCATGTACATATTCAACCACTCTGCAATATTCGAGAGGGAGTACTGGCCGAAGCAGATAGTCGTAAACGGATCTGTTCTGATGGAAGGCGAGAAGATGTCAAAAAGTCTCGGAAACATAGTTCCGCTTGCAGATGGCATCAGGAAATACGGGGCAGATCCTATACGTTTTGTAGTGGTCTGCGGGGCAGATCTTTTCAGCGATTCGGAATTCAGCGATTATGCGGTAAACGGTGTGAAGGAACGCATAGCTTACATATACGATGCATGCAAATCTGTAGATACATTCGACTCTGGAAAGCTTACCGACATAGACTACTGGCTTTACTCAAAACTCAGCATGAAGATAAGCAGGGTTACAGAGTGCATGGAGGCTCTGGAGCTTAGAAGCGCATCTACCCTGGTGCTATACGATTCGGTAATAGAGCTAAAGAGATATCTTGCACGCGGAGGAAAGAACAGCCTCGTTGTAAAGGAATTCCTTGATAACGTAGTCCTTCTCCTCTCCCCAATCATGCCGCATGTCGCAGAGGAATTGTGGGAGACTCTGGGAAATCCGAAGTTTGCATGCACGCAGAGCTGGCCAATTGCGGACAGCGGGGCTATAAACAACGGCCTGGAGCAGCTGGAAGAGATAATGGATTCAACCTTGGCGGATTGCAAGCAGGTAATATCACTTGTGAACAAAAAATCCGGAAACATGCCGGCAAAGATTACGCTTATAACTCCTGCGGACTGGAAGGTGCAGTTATGGAACAGCGTTGCGGAAAACAAGAACATTGCCATGGTAAAAGCTTCATTAAACGAGGACAAATCCATAGATGAGAATAAGAAGGCAGCTGAAATCGAGTATATATCGCATATTGGGAAGAAGATCGGCAGCCTGAATAAACTATGGTTTGACGCGGAGCACGAATTCCTTGCACTCTCCGCTGCGGCAGGCTACATATCATCCGCCATAGGATGCAAGGTTGTAGTCGAGAAGGAAGAAACGTCCGAATCTGCAAGGGCCACGCGCTCAATGCCCGATAAGCCAAGCATAGATGCATCATGAGCCTTCATATCCTGAGTCCCGAATAGAACATTGAGAATATGAAAGCTATTACGAACAGGTATATCAGGTTGAATATGCTAAACCCGAGGAAGAGCAAGAGTACGCCAAGGACAAGAAGGAAGCTGACATAAATAGGCTTATTCCATCTCAATACCTTGCTCCCGTCAAGCGGGTATATTGGCAGCATATTGAAGTACGCGAGCAGAACGCTTATGAGCATTGTTACCCCAAGTGCGCTTGCGATATAACCGTGCTGCCCTACAAGCATAAAGAGTATGAATGAGCCTATAAAAACTGCAAAATTCGTGAGAGGCCCCGCTATAGAAACAATGCCTTCTTCCTTCGATGTGAAACTGCTAGTGTATATCATCGTTGCGCCAGGAATTCCTATCAAAAACCCAAATATCCCAGTGCCAAGGGTTATGAGGAGACCCATGTCTGATTTCCTGAAGCCTGCTATCGCACCATATCTCTGCGCAACAATCTTATGCATATATTCATGCAATATGAAAGAGAGTGATACAGCAACAAAGGCAATAGGAATGTAGTAAAGCAAGTTGCCTATATTCTTTACGCCAAAAATACCTCCTACGAATGCAAAACTGAATGCCAGAGTCAGGACTAAGTCTGCAAGGACCATATCTTTTATTTCTTCAGATATACTTATGTGCTGCCTGTAGCCTGCCGCCATACATACCATTAGTCATGCCTATATGCACTACACAAGATATATTAACTGCGCCATTCGTATCAGATACTCGGCATATTTTTAAATCTTAGATTGCAATTATCCTTATCTAAAAGCTCCATCGTCTAGTGGTCAAGGATGGCAGGCTCTGGACCTGTCGACGCCAGTCCGAATCTGGCTGGAGCTATTATGTCCAAACGGGTGTGTCTTGGCGAACGATTTCATACTTGCGGCTTCGTTTGCCGTGATGCTGCTAAGCGTATCGGAAAGCATGATGGAAAAGTATATAGCCACAAAGATGGGGAGATATTCATTCTCCATCTCAATACTTGCAATAGGGATACTCCCACTGATTTTAGCTGCATTCTTTATCCACTTCGGCCCTGCTAATTACTCCGCAATTGCTCTTGCACTAATCTCCGGCGTATTTTTAGGCGCAGGATATCCATTATTTTACAGGTCAATGGAAAGGGAGCAGGTCACAAAGGTCTCTTCCCTAACAGAAATACAGCCTACAATAATAGTCATTGCCGGCCTGCTGATTTTCGGGGAGAGAATAAGTCTATACCATGGCATTGGGATGCTGCTCATATTTGCTGGTGTTGCAATGCTTATGGCCGAAGAGCGCATGACGATAAACAGGAATCTACTGCCTGCGGTTATGGCAAACGTATGCTGGGGGCTGTACTGGGTTATTATTGCATTCTCCATATCTTATGGCCTGACATTCATAGCTGCGCTTATAGTAGCAAGGATAACCGCTGCCGTGATGACCTATTACCATGCTTATAAGGCAGGCAAGCTGCCAAAGATGCGCGCATTTATCAATATCCTCTCAACTAAAAGGCTGATGTACGCTCTTGCAATCGTCGGGATAATCGACGGTATCTTTAATCTTATCTTTGGATTTATCACAGCATCGAATTACCTGGCAATAGGGGGCTCAATACTAGCAATCGCGCCGCTTTTCGTTGCCGTACTCGGCGCACTCATCTACAGGGACAAGCTGGGCACCATCCAGCTCGCTGGGCTTTTTGTTGTAATAGCCGGATCAGTCATTATAACTATCAGCTAAGCAGAGGCGCAAATGTCTTTGCGCAGGAAATGGGCAGAGAAAAATAAGGCGGCTTTCGCCGCCCTGTTTCTTGGTGTGCCAAGAACCCCTCTTGGCATAGTATTATACACTGTAAAAATATATAAATCTTATACCTAATTATATAATCATATAGTAAAGTATATATAATTTATCTATGTATAATATCTTTTGGGGAAATGCGTGCCAACGCAATAAACATGGCAAAGGCGGAAGTCTCCTGTTCTTGGTGATAGAATGAAGAAAAAACATGAGGGTGAGTTGGCAGCAGAAAAGTTGGTAAAAAGCGAGGCCGCAGAATACTGGCTTACCGAGGAGGAGCTAGCGGGCATAAAAGAGGTTGTAAAGAACATCCTCTTTTCTTTAGATTCATGCTCGCAGCATGCAATGTCTGGGATAGACATAGCGTATGTCCTGTCAGTGCAGATAAAGGACGGCTCGGTGACATGCCTGCTCAGACACAGCTAGCAAATTGCGGGTGGCGGCCTCCCCGCACCCATCAGAACCAATGCGGCACGCTGCATCCTACGCGCCTGCCAATCGCGCCATTTTCCAAGGAAATAAGCAAATCTTTTAATCTTATCATACGATAAACGATAGACTATATGGCAAACACAAGGGTCATATCGCGGCAGAAAGCCGGGATTGACAAGAGCAAGGCAGTCCAGTATGCCTTAGTTGTGCTCGTTGCATTAATAGTGATAATTACAATACTATATCAGCCAGGTTCCACGGCAACGCAGCAGAATTCTACCCTGCCTACAAACAGCCCTACAACGGCTGCAACATTAAATACAAGCACAAATTATACGACCTCTACGGTTGTGTACAATGTAACCAACAGCACAACCTCGGTAAATACGACTACCACTACAATCTTAAACCAGTCTGCGTATTCAAATCCAATAACTCCTTCGGATGTAGGCAGGATTCTTGGACTCGGCGGGAATTACAGTGCGGGAATGTACTCTGCCGAATACATAAATATTACAAATTTCACTGCGGGATTTGGCAGCCAGATTCAAGATCAGCTTTCAGGTATCCCAATAAGGAGCGTGTGGGGTGTGGGATATAATTATACAAATGATTCTATCAACGATACTCTTGCTGCGTTCCTGGTAAACTCAACTTCTGCAGAGAAGATATACGGGATATTTGAACAGGTCATGGAGAATATAACCGTCAATGCAACGCCAAACACCGGATTCTTAGGGGAAAACTATTCAGGCATGCCATACTCTTATATTAGCATACCTACGCAGTACTCAAATGAGACGATATTTGTGGCTTATAAAGACAACATGTTCGGAATTGCGATAGCCGAAGGCAGCATAAACGCATCTAATACCATACAAGTATTCTATTCGGCACTTTCAAGACAATAATCAGGACTCTTGCGATGAGTGATAATGTGCAACATACCGCATGGATGGATGCGAGCGAGATACTTATTAAACTAAAAGACGAGGCGGCAGCGGCAGCAATACGCATATTCTACGAAGAAGTTGAGAATGGGAACATAAGCATAGAAGGAAAAATGCTTGAATTTGACGATGCATCTGACTCACTAAGCAGGGACATGTTCCTTATAGGCAACCTGATAAAGAGCAAGCACGAATTTGAGAAGCTTCAGGAAAACAGGGCAGTATCGCAGGGCGACAGAACGGCAAAGTTTAACGAAACAGTATCAGAGCTGGAAAAGTTATTTGGGATAGTAGAAGGGCTCCAGGATTGGGATTCCGATGTGGGTCGTGCAATAGCCTCCTCAAGCATTGAGGATGCATTCATAATTACAATTACTTCCAAGCCTGAGCGTATATCTCTCCTTGCCTCTCTCCTTTCCGACAGTTATATAAGCAAGGAAACACTTGACGCTGACGAGTGGATTATACTGGAAAGGGTTCTTATAAAATGCGGCAACTCCATCCTAAAATGATCTATATACCAATTGCCTGCAGTATTATCTCTCTGCTCCTCTCTGGAACATCCAGGTCTATAAGCACTATGCTCTGCCACCTTCCGATTATCAGCCTTGATTCATAGAATGGAACAGTAAGGCTTGGTCCTATTACAGTTGCCCGTATATGGCTCTTTCCGTTATAGTCTCCCCATGTCTTATGGTGCTCGTACTCTATGTCAGAGGGTGCCAGCCTTTCCAGCGCTTTCTCAAAATCGTGTATCAGGTTAGGGTCATATTCTATTGTACTAACCGCGCCTGTAGATCCGGGTACAAATATTGTGAGGTTACCTTCCCTAAGGCCTTTCCCCCTGATGAACCTGTCAGCTATCTCAGTTAAATCTATAACCTCCATCTCCTTCTTCTTCTTGTAAATGAGCATGCGTTCAGTATAAATATCCATGATAATATATCAGATGCACTAAATTAAATATTTTGTGCGCTACTCCAGAGTATGCTTAACCTAGGTTACCACGTATCCGCATCCGGAGGATTATGGAAGGCATTCGAGAGGGCATCATCTGTGGGGTGCACAACTATGCAGATATTCGCCTCAAACCCGCGAACCTGGAGCTCTAGCCCGATTTCAAAAAATGAAGCAGATAATTTCCTATCGGCAAGGAAAAAGCACAAGATAACTCCCGTATTTGTTCATATGCCATACCTTCCAAACCTCTCATCCCCTAATCGTGAAGTATACTCCAAATCGGTGGCTTCACTCGCCTCACAGGCAGATATCTGCGGCTCGCTGGGTATAAGTAACCTGGTTGTGCACCTTGGCAGCAGTATGGGTACGGGTGCAGTTGAAGGGGCGAAAAGACTTGCCGAAGCTCTTGCGCAAGCCAAACGGGATGACGTATCATTTCTACTTGAGAACGAGGCCGGGCAGAGAAACAGCGTAGGGTCTACAATTGATGAACTGGCATTATTAATGGATCTGGCAGGCAGGCATAACGCCTACTTGTGCATAGACACATGCCATGCTTTTGCTGCAGGTTACGACATAGGCGATGCTGAATTTATCGACTCGCTTGATTCTAAAGTGGGCATCAGGAATGTTAAATTAATACATATGAACGACGCCAAGTATCCACTAGGATCGCACAGGGACAGACATTCATGCATAGGGTATGGATGCATAGGCAAAGAATCGATATCGAGATTTGTGTCAGACAGGCGCATAGCAAAGATCCCCATGGTGATGGAAACTCCTTATCCTGACGAAAGGTTTCAGGTTAAAGAGCTGAGACTTATGCGTTCTTTGGAATGCCCGTAGCCAACCAGTCACGATTTCCTGCTCTTCTCCCTGAGAGTATCAAGCTTCCTAAGCTCGATTGATAGCCAGTCTGGTATCTTCGGGGAAGTCGCATATATCTGGTGCGTATTTCGCACAAGTTTTTCTATTGCACCGTAATCCCCATCTGCTATTCCATTGAAGTAGAGCTTTACTAGAAGGAAAGAATGTTCTTCCGCTTCCCTGACAAGCGCAAGCCTCCGCCTGTCCATCAGGCTGTTCACAACTGAAAAGCCAATTTTATACCCATCTCCAAATACTTTTCTGAATATAAATTCTGCCCTGTCTTTATGGTAGTCATATACTACCAAAAGCAGGGTCCTGTAACCTTCCAGTAACTTTCTGGAGAAAAATGCATTGCCTATGGTATCCTGGGATGCTTCTTCCTTTATAATGCGCTCCGGAGGTATGCAGAGCGTGACTGCATAGTCAGCCATAGCTGAAGCCTCGCTCCTTGCAGGCGTAAATTTGAGCCTGTGAGACCATCTCCCGGTAAAGATCACTACATCGAAGTTTCCACTTCTGTATTCATCAGCAGCACGCTCGACAAGTCTCATCGCAGCCTTGGGCAGGGTACCATCCTCTGCCACACTATTGCCAAGCACTACAATAGCCGATTTTTGCATGATGTGTTATTGACGAAAAAGAATAAATATGGTTTATAATGGTGAAAAAAATGCTAAAATTACTAGACAAAATTAACGCTAAGGTATATTCATTTATAAAAAAGGAAGGAAAACCAGGGTCAACCATTTTATATTTCGGGGAAAGAGTGCGCATGCTGCGCAAGCCAGTAATTCTCACTGCGCATTCAGACATGGATTCGTACGTGTGGAAAAAGGCAAAGGGAATGGCCTGCATACGCCTAAAATCCGAACCTAACCCACACATGCTGATAGTGGGATCATCAGGATATGGAAAAAGCTACCTCATAAAATCGCTTATATGCCAGGTAAGCTCTGCAGGAATACCCGTACTCATACTAGATGCACACAACGAGCATGAGAAAACAGTTAAGGGAATGGGTGGCAAGGTGGCCAGATTGTCCGAATACGGTATAAACATACTGGATCTGGAAGGGGTTTCTGTGCAAACCAGGATACAGCAGGTGTCAAAGATGCTAAAGGAAGTGTACTCTCTGGGCTATGTCCAAGAAATAATGCTGCGCAGGTGCCTTTTTTATACATACAGAAAAGCGGGATGCACGGGCAGGTGGTCCGGTTCAAATACACCTCCATCAGTTCACGATCTTCTCAATGAGATACGCATATTTATCTCAAATTCGAGAAGTTCGTCGGAGAGGAATTCACTTGAGCATATGTACGGGCGTCTCTCTCAGCTGGACTCTGAGGTTTTTTCAAGGGGATTTGTATCAATAGCAGAACTTTTCAGCGGTATAACCTCATTTTCCCTGGCTGCTCTCGGGAGCGGCGAATTAAGATCAATATACATATATGAACTCCTCAGGCGCATATACTCGAAGATGAAGTCTGACGGCGAATCAGAAAATCTTCGTTTGCTTGTAGCGATAGATGAGGCAGACTTTGTCCTATGCAATTCAGGCGAGATGGAATCTACTGCAAGATCACTAGTAAGCGAGGGGCGCAAATACGGGGTGGGATTTATTGCGGCTACCCACACTGCAACAAAGCTGGATCCGCAGATAATCGAGAACGCTTCAACAATAATTGCGTTCTGCTCAAGGGAACCTGGGGAGATGTCTTATATCTCCAAGATACTCTCCCGTGGAAACGATTCAAAAGTCCCGCACATCAAGATGGCGCTTGGGAACCTCGGCGTGGGTATGGCAATAATGTGCAGCCACAAGATATCAGCAGAGATGGTACGCATACGAAATTGCAATAGCAGGAACACTTCGCAAGCTTCTCCGCGCAGCAGAATAAACCATGCCAAAATCACCTTCCCCGCTTTCCCTGCAGAATTTAATGATTATGTGCATACTATAGCTGCAGATTCCGGGATAGACATTATTGATGCCGAGGCGCAGGTTAAGCGAGAAATAGCTGCAGGGCATCTATCCTATTTCAAGCCATGTGTAGGGACCGGCTCGGCATATGTCATGAGGCCCTCAGGAAACCTTAGCATAGAGCACGAAGCATCTCTTGCCGCAATAGCAGATGAAATTAAGAAAGCAGGAATAAAACCAAGACTGCTCTCGTCTCCCAACAATCCAGATGCAGAGATATACGTGCAGGGTGAGAGAATAGGCATAGAGTATGAAACAGGCAAGAAGAAGATTGCTGAGAGCGTTAGGATGATAGAGATGCGAATGAAAAAGTACGACAGGGTAGTCGTAGTGGCAAACCAATCTGTGCTTGAACACTACAAACAAGTATTAAACGGAGTCGAAAACGTATCAGTAATATCTATACGCGAGGTGCCTGGCTTTTTATTACGCCTTGCAGGAGAAGCAGAAGAAAAAGCACTCTGAATACAAAAATGCAAATGGCCGTATCCAGGCATACATAGATACGGTGTAGAAATCATATAATAACAAATCTAGCCTCCACCAGGTCCTCCTCCGTCCGTAATTATCACCGTATACCATCACTATCCCAACATTTATTTTATGTTTGTATGTAAATGCCCGCAGTTTGTCAGAAAGGTGCATATCAGAGGCAAACAGCAAGCTATTTAAATATATTGGCGCAATAAAACTATCTTGTTATAGTACTTTACTTTCTTGCTATAACTGTGAAAATTCCTTGAGGAATTAGATTTAGTCTTGAGCAATGCAAAGAGGCTTCGAACGCAATTC
>JAKBQS010000023.1 GCA_021835105.1 Microcaldota archaeon | reverse complement strand
TCGGCAAGCTTGGTTTTGTAGGAAGGTATGATCCGGGCAGCGAAAGGCTTGCCAATGCGGTAAGCAGCGAATTCAGGAAAGGTGCCTGTACTATTATAATGCAAGGCCATGGAACCGTTGCGGTAGGAAACGATATAGCAAAGGCGCGAGGCAGGATAGAATATCTCGAATACGTATCAAAAAGGATTTATATACGCCATATGCTAATGTAAGCATCTATATGGTAGAGCGCATGGATGCCGAAATAGGGATAATAGGAGGTTCAGGTTTTTACAGCATGCTCAGCAACCCTGAATATCGCACAGTCGAATCTAAGTACGGGTCTGCAAGCGATAGCATATCGCTTGGCATTATAGAGAACAGGCGTGTGGCTTTCATACCGAGGCATGGATCAAAGCATACAATAGCTCCAAGCCATGTTCCGTACCTTGCAAATATAGACTCGCTCAAGAATATTGGGGTAACGCGCATAATAGCAACAAATGCAGTGGGTTCCCTGAAGAAAGAGTACAAACCAGGCGATATCGTATTTTTTGACCAGTTTGTAAATATGACTACCGGAAGGCGTGACACTTTTTTCGATGCGCATGGAAAGTTCGTGCATGTCAGCATGGCAGATCCATACTGCAAATATATGAGGGAGGTTGCCTTTGGTGCTGCTGAAAGGCTCGGACTTGAATACCATAAGACAGGAACAGTTGTAGTAATAGATGGCCCCAGGTTCTCCACCAGGGCAGAGTCAAGATTCTTCAGCAGGCAAGGCTTCGAGACAATAAACATGACGCAGTATCCTGAAGCTTCACTGGCACGCGAGGCAGAACTATGCTATCTTGGCATAGGCATAGTTACAGACTACGATGCAGGACTGGAGGGCATGCCAGAGATAAAGCCTGTCCAGGCAAGCGAGGTAACGCGTGTATTTGCTACAAAGGTGGAGGGCGTCAAGCGGCTTATATCTGAAATAATAAAGGATACGGGAAAAGAGAGGAATTGCGAATGCAAGGATGCATTGAGCGGAGCCTTCTAGCCTGAAAGATTTTGCTTATGTCGTCCGCGCCTATTGCTCAAGAAAACAAATGAAGAAACCGCAATAACTTCGCTGAACACTACCAAGAGCGAAAAGGCAAGCGATATTGCAAATGACGAGTAGTGGTTCAATCCAAAGCCGAAGAGGTATGCCCAACCAGGAGTGCCGCTTGCAATTGTGAATGGGAGATTGAATGCTGCATCCATGAACATGAAAAACGAGGCGGCAGATGCCGCATCAAATACAAGTATGCTGCAAATCCTGCTCCTTCTTGAGGCAGAGTACATAGCTATGCTGAAGGCAAGATAAACAAGAAGTCCATACCAGTGCGGTGCACCAGTTGCCCTAAGGCTGATATCAAACGCCAGCAGATAGGCGCCCGATACCAATGCGATAGCCAGGCTTATCCCAGTCAAGCGCCTGTTTCCAATCCTCTGCAGTGTTACAGCCAAAGCAGGCCCTGCCAAAAAGACACAAAACCCGATGATAAGGTATACTGGAGAATACTCAACGCCGGAATAAAAAAATTGGAATACTGCTATTATAGCTGCTGCTGCAAACAGCCAAATAAGATAGCCAGAGACTCTTTCAGGCAAAACCACACCATTTGATAGACTGCAATGCAAAATCCTATGCAGATGCATGCAGACCAGTTATTTTAGATTGCGGACAGCAATATATAAGTTTGTTTACACGATAAACTTATCATAAAATGCAAAAGCGTGCATAAATGCTGGATTTCTCAGAAATAGATAAAAAATGGCAGAGATTGTGGGCTGAAGCCAGGATATTCGAGAGCGACCCTGACACATCAAAAAAGGCTTACATGGTAACTGCGGCATTCCCGTACGTTAATGCTCCTCAGCACATAGGCCATCTCAGGTCTTACGGGACAGCAGATGTACTTGCGAGATACAAAAGGATGTGCGGTTACAATGTTCTGTATCCAATGGCATTCCATGCCACAGGCACTCCAATACTTGCGTTCGCAAAGAGAATAAAGAACGGAGACAAGACGCTCAGAGACGAACTCAAGCTATTCCACGTTCCAGATGAAGAAATAGACAAGATGACCGATCCTCTATACATAGCAGGATATTTTGCACATGAGATAGAAGACGGGATGCACCTTGCAGGATACAGCATAGACTGGAGACGGAAATTCATATCCATAGATAAATTCTTCAGCAAATTCGTAGAGTGGCAGTTCGGCATCCTAAATTCCAAGGGATTTATTACCAGGGGGAGGCATCCTGTGGGATGGTGCCCCAATGAGAATAATGCAGTAGGCATGCACGATACAAAGCATGACGTGGAGCCTGAGATAGAGGAAGAGGTGGCAATAAAATTCGAGGTGGAGGGTGAGCCGGGAAGGTTCCTTCTATGCACGACCTTCAGACCTGAGACGATATACGGTGTTACCAATGTATTTGTCGGAGAGGAAATCACGTATGCGCTATGCGCCATAGGCGGTATGGAGGGACTTTACTATATCTCATCCGCAGCGGCACATATACTTGGATATCAGTTTGAGATAGTGCAAAAAGGTGAGATAAGCGGCCTGGAGATGCTCTCAAAGAAATGCAAGAACCCTGCCACAGGAGAAGTTGTTCCTGTGCTTCCAGGATACTTCCTAAAAGAAAAAGTAGGCACTGGCATAGTTATGTCTGTACCTGCCCACGCACCATTTGATCTTGACGCGTTAGCGCAGCTAAGGTCCAAAGGATATCCAAAACAGCCTCTTGCGATAAAGAAAGTTATAGGGATAAATTCGGATTCAAACAAGCGCGCTTCCATGGCAGGTGAACATAACCTACCATCTGAATATTACATAAGCATATCCGAAACGGAGGGAAGAAGCAGGGAAGAGGTATTGAAGGAGGCTACAAAACTCGAATACAAGGACGAATCCCACTTCGGCAAGATGCTGCTTGGGGAAGAGGCTGGAATGCCAGAGCCCAAGGCTCGTGAACTCCTCAAGAAAAAGCTCATCGAGAGCGCAGCCGCAATAAAAGTATACTCTATGGCGAATTCGCCTATATTTTGCCGTTGCGGATCTGAAATAGTCGTAAAGGTTGTCGATAATCAGTGGTTCCTGAACTATGGAAACAGCGAATGGAAAACATTAGCGCAGGAAGCATTTGGGCTTGCCAAGATACTTCCTACGAAGAGCAGGAAGGCATTCGAATCTGCAATAGGATGGATTGATCTCCGTGCTGTTGTCAGGGCGCAGGGTCTTGGCACACGGTTCCCATACGATAACGCGTATATAATCGAATCGTTATCCGATTCTACAATTTACATGAGCTTCTATACCATATCCCACCTGATAAGGGATGCAGGCGAAGAGCACCTTACAAAGGAATTCTTTGACTATGTATTCCTTGGAAAAGGCGATGCGGATTCTGTATCCAGATCTTCCGGCATAAGCTATGAACTGCTCAAGAAGTGCAGGGACTCGTTCGTGTACTGGTACAAAGATACATCAAGACATTCCGGTCCGGATCTCATATTCAACCATCTCACCATGTACATATTCAACCACTCTGCAATATTCGAGAGGGAGTACTGGCCGAAGCAGATAGTCGTAAACGGATCCGTTCTGATGGAAGGCGAGAAGATGTCAAAAAGCCTCGGAAACATAGTTCCGCTTGCAGATGGCATCAGGAAATACGGGGCAGATCCCATACGTTTTGTAGTAGTCTGCGGGGCAGATCTTTTCAGCGATTCGGAATTCAGTGACTATGCGGTAAACGGTGTAAAGGAACGCATAGCATACATATACGATGCATGCAAATCCGTAGACACATTCGACTCGGGAAAGCTTACCGACATAGACTACTGGCTTTACTCAAAACTTAGCATGAAGATAAGCAGGGTTACGGAGTGCATGGAGACTCTGGAGCTTAGAAGCGCATCCACCATGGTGCTATACGATTCGGTAATAGAACTAAAAAGGTATCTTGCACGCGGAGGAAAGAACAGCCTTGTTATAAAGGAATTCCTTGATAACGTAGTCCTTCTCCTCTCCCCTATCATGCCGCATGTCGCAGAGGAATTGTGGGAGACTCTGGGAAATCCGAAGTTTGCATGTGCGCAGAGCTGGCCAATTGCGGACAGCGGGGCTATAAACAACGGTCTTGAGCAGCTGGAAGAGATAATGGATTCAACCTTGGCGGATTGCAAGCAGGTAATATCGCTTGTGAACAAAAAATCCGGAAACACGCCTGGAAAGATTACGCTTATAGCTCCTGCGGACTGGAAGGTGCAGTTATGGAATATGGTTGCAGAAAACAAGAACATTGCCATGGTAAAAGCTTCATTAAACGAGGACAAATCCATAGATGGGGATAAAAAGGCAGCTGAGATCGAGTATATATCGCATCTCGGAAAGAAGATCGGCAGCCTGAATAAACTGTGGTTTGACGCGGAGCAGGAATTCCTTGCACTATCCGCCGCAGCAAACTATATCTCATCTTCCATAGGGTGCAAGGTTGTCGTTGAGAAGGAAGAAACGTCAGGATCGGCAAGGGCCACGCGTTCAATGCCCGATAAGCCAAGTATAGATGCATCATAAGCTTTCATATCCTGAGTCCCGAATAGAACATTGAGAATATGAAGGCTATTACGAACAGGTATATCAGGTTGAATATGCTAAACCCAAGGAAGAGCAAAAGTACGCCAAGGACGAGAAGGAAGCTGACATAAATGGGCTTATTCCATCTCAATACCTTACTCCCGTCGAGTGGATATATTGGCAGCATATTGAAGTACGCGAGCAGAACGCTTATGAGCATTGTTACCCCAAGTGCGCTTGCGATATAGCCTCGCTGCCCTACAAGCATAAAGAGTATAAATGAGCCTATAAAAACTGCAAAATTTGTGAGAGGCCCTGCTATAGAGACAATGCCCTCTTCCTTCGACGTGAAACTGCTAGTGTATATCATCGTTGCGCCAGGAATTCCTATCAAAAACCCAAATATTCCAGTGCCAATGGTTATGAGGAGCCCCATGTCAGATTTCCTGAAGCCGGCTATCGCGCCGTATCTCTGCGCAACAATCTTATGCATATATTCATGCAATATGAAAGAGAGCGATACGGCAACAAAAGCAATAGGGATATAGTAAAGCAAGTTGCCTATATTCTTTACGCCGAAAATGCCTCCTACGAACGCAAAGCTGAACGCCAGAGTCAGGACTAAGTCTGCAAGAACCATATCTTTTATTTCTTCAGATATACTTATGTGCTGCCTGTAGCCTGCCGCCATACATACCATTAGTCATGCCTATATGCGCTGCACAAGATATATTAACTGCGCCATCCGTATCAGATACTCGGCATATTTTTAAATCTTAGATTGCAATTATCCTTATCTAAAAGCTCCATCGTCTAGTGGTCAAGGATGGCAGGCTCTGGACCTGTCGACGCCAGTTCGAATCTGGCTGGAGCTATGATGACCAAACGGGGGTGCCTTGGCGAGCGATTTCATACTTGCGGCTTCGTTTGCCGTGATGCTGCTAAGCGTATCGGAAAGCATGCTGGAAAAATATATAGCTACAAAGATGGGGAGATATTCATTCTCCCTCTCAATACTTGCAATAGGTATGCTCCCACTGATTTTAGCTGCATTCTTTATTCACATTGGCCCTGCTAATTACTCCGCAATTGCTCTTGCACTAATCTCTGGCGTATTTTTAGGCGCAGGATATCCGCTATTTTACAGATCAATGGAAAGGGAACAGGTCACAAAGGTCTCTTCTCTAACAGAAATACAGCCTACAATAATAGTCATTGCAGGCCTGCTGATTTTTGGCGAGAGAATAAGTCTGTACCATGGCATTGGGATGCTGCTCATATTTGCTGGTGTCGCAATGCTTATGGCTGAAGAACGCATGACGATAAACAGGAACCTACTGCCTGCGGTTATGGCAAATGTATGCTGGGGGCTGTACTGGGTTATTATTGCATTCTCCATATCCTATGGCCTGACATTCATAACTGCGCTTGTAGTAGCAAGGATAACCGCGGCAGTGATGACATATTACCATGCTTATAAGGCAGGCACGCTGCCAAAGATGCGTGCATTTATCAATATCCTCTCAACTAAAAGGCTGATGTACGCTCTTGCAATCGTCGGGATAATCGATGGTATCTTTAATCTTATCTTTGGATTTGTCACAGCATCGAATTACCTGGCAATAGGGGGTTCAATACTAGCAATCGCGCCGCTTTTCGTTGCCGTACTTGGTGCACTCATCTACAGGGACAAGCTAAGTACCGTCCAGCTTGCTGGGCTTTTTGTTGTGATAGTCGGATCAGTTATTATAACTATCAGCTAAGCAGTGGCACAAAAGTCTTTGCACAGGAAATGAGCAGAGAAAAATAAGGCGGCTTTCGCCGCCCTGTTTCTTGGTGTGCCAAGAACCCCTCTTGGCGTAGTATTATACACTGTAAAAATATATAAATCTTTATACTTAATTATATAATCGTATAGTAAAGTATATATAATTTATCTATGTATAATATCTTTTGGGGAAATGCGTGCCAACGCAATAAACATGGCAAAGGCGGAAGTCTCCTGTTCTTGGTGATAGAATGAAGAAAAAACATGAGGGTGAGTTGGCAGCAGAAAAGTTGGTAAAAAGTGAGGCCGCAGAATACTGGCTTACCGAGGAGGAACTAGCGGGCATAAAAGAGATTGTGAGGAACATCCTCTTTTCTTTAGATTCATGCTCGCAGCATGCAATGTCTGGGATAAACATAGCGTATGTCCTATCAGTGCAGATAAAGGACGGCTCGGTGACATGTCAGCTCAGACACATCTAGTAAATTGCGGGTGGCGGCCTCCCCGCACCCATTAGAACCAATATAGTGAGCTGTATCACATGCGCGTGTCAATCGCGCCATTTTCCAAGGAAATAAGTAAATCTTTTAATATTATCATGCGATAAACGATAGACTATATGGCAAACACAAAGGTTATATCACGGCAGAAGGCCGGGATTGATAGGAGCAAGGCAGTCCAGTATGCCTTAGTTGCGCTCGTTGCCTTAATAGTGGTAATTACAATACTATACCAGCCAGGTTCTACAGCAAAGCAGCAGAATTCTACCCTGCCTACAAACAGCCCTGCAACAGCTACAACATTAAATGCAAGCGCAAATTATACGACTTCTACGGTTGTATACAATGTAACCAACAGCACAACCTCGGTAAATACGACTACCACTACAATCTTAAACCAGTCTGCGTATTCAAATCCAATAACTCCATCAGATGCAGGCAGGGTTCTCGGACTCGGTGGAAATTACAGCACAGGAACATATTCTGCAGAATATGTAAATATTACAAATTTCACTACGGGATTTGGCAGCCAGATTCAGGATCAGCTTTCAGGTATCCAAATAAGGAGTGTGTGGGGTGTGGGGTATAATTATACAAATAATTCTACCAACGATACTCTTGTCGCGTTCCTGGTAAACTCAACTTATGCAGGGAAGATATACGGGATATTTGAGCAGGATATGGAGAACATAACCTCTAACGCAGCCCCAAACACTGGGTTCTTCGGGGAAACCTATTCAGGCATGTCATACTCTTATATTGGCAGACCTACGCAGTATTCAAACGAAACTATATTCGCGGCTTACAAAGGCAATATGTTCGGAATTGCGATAGCAGGGGGCAGCATAAATACATCTAATACCATACAAATATTCTATTCTGCACTTTCAAGACAATAACCAGGACTCTTGTGATGAGTGATAATGTGCAACATACCGCATGGATGGATGCGAGCGAGATACTAATTAAACTAAAAGATGAGGCGGCAGCGGCAGCAATACGCATATTCTACGAAGAAGTTGATAAGGGGAACATAAGCATAGAAGGAAAAATGCTTGAGTTTGACGATGCGTCTGACTCGCTGAGCAGGGACATGTTCCTTATCGGCAACCTTTTAAAGAGCAAGCATGAATTCGAGATGCTTCAGGAAAATGGGGCAGTATCGCAAGGCGGCAGAACGGCAAAGTTTAACGAAGCGGTATCCGAACTGGAAAAGTTATTTGGGATAGTAGAAGGGCTTCAGGATTGGGATTCCGATGTAGGTCGTGCAATAGCTTCCTCAAGCATTGAGGATGCATTCATAAATACAATTACTTCTAAGCCTGAGCGTATATCTATCCTTGCCTCTCTTCTTTCCGACAGTTACATAAGCAAGGAAGCACTGGATCCTGACGAGTGGATTATACTGGAAAGAGTCCTTATAAAATGCGGAAATTCACTCTTAAAATAATCTATATGCCAATTGCCTGCAATATTATTTCTCGGCTCCTCTCTGGAACATCTAAGTCTATAAGCACTATGCTCTGCCACCTTCCGATTATCAGCCTTGATTCGTAGAATGGAACGGTAAGGCTTGGTCCTATTACAGTTGCCCTTATATGGCTCTTTCCGTTATAGTCTCCCCATGTCTTGTGGTGCTCGTACTCTATGTCAGAAGGCGCCAGCCTTTCCAGTGCCTTCTCAAAATCATGTATCAGGTTGGGATCATATTCTATTGTGCTAACCGCGCCTGTCGATCCGGGTACAAATATTGTGAGATTACCTTCGCGAAGGCCTTTCCCTCTGATAAATCTGTCAGCTATCTCGGTTAAATCTATAACTTCCATCTCCTTCTTCTTCTTGTAAATGAGCATGCGTTCAGTATAAATATCCATAATAATATATCAGATGCACTAAATTAAATATTTTATGCGCTACTCCAGAGTATGCTTAACCTGGGCTACCACGTATCCGCATCTGGAGGATTATGGAAGGCATTCGAGAGGGCATCGTCTGTAGGGTGCACAACCATGCAGATATTTGCCTCAAACCCGCGAACCTGGAGTTCAAGCCCGATTTCAAAAAATGAAGTAAATAATTTCCTATCGGCAAGGAAAAGATACGGGATAACTCCGGTATTTGTTCATATGCCATACCTTCCAAACCTCTCATCCCCTAATCGTGAAGTATACTCCAAATCTGTGGCTTCCCTCGCCTCGCAGGCAGATATCTGCAGCTCGCTGGGCATAAGTAATCTGGTTGTGCACCTTGGCAGCAGTATGGGCACAGGTGCAGTTGAAGGAGCGAAAAGACTGGCCGAAGCCCTTGCGCAAGCCGAACGGGATGGTGTATCATTTCTCCTGGAGAACGAGGCCGGGCAGAGAAACAGCGTAGGGTCCACAATCAATGAATTGGCAGCATTAATGGACCTGGCAGGCGGGTATAATGCCTATTTGTGCATAGATACGTGCCATGCTTTTGCTGCAGGTTACGATATAGGCGATGCTGAATTTATCGACTCGCTTGATTCTGAAGTGGGCATCGAGAATGTTAAATTAATACACATGAACGACGCCAAGTATCCGATAGGATCGCACAGGGACAGACATTCATGCATAGGATATGGATGTATAGGCAGAGAATCGATATCGCGATTTGTGTCAGACAGGCGCATAGCAAAGATCCCTCTGGTGATGGAAACTCCTTATCCTGATGAAAGGTTTCAGGTTAAAGAGATGAGACTCATGCGGTCTTTGGAACGCCAGTAGCCAACCAGTCACGATTTCCTGCTTTTCTCCCTGAGTGCATCAAGCTTCCTAAGCTCAATTGATAGCCAGTCTGGTATCTTCGGGGAAGCTGCATATATCTGGTGCGTTTCGCGCACAAGTCTTTCTATTGCGCTGTAATCTCCGTCTGCTACTCCATTGAAGTAGAGCTTTACCAGAAGTAAAGAATGTTCTTCCGCCTCCTTGACAAGCGCAAGTCTCCTATTGTCCATCAGGCTGTTCACAACTGAAAAGCCAATTTTATATCCATCTCCAAATACCTTTCTGAATATAAATTCTGCCCTGTCCTTATGGTAGTCATATACTACCAAAAGCAGGGTCCTGTAATCTTCCAGTAACTTCCTAGAGAAGAGCGCATTGCCTATGGTATCCTGAGATGCTTCCTCTTTCATAATGCGCTCTGGAGGTATGCAGAGCGTGACTGCATAGTCAGCCATGGCTGAAGCCTCGCTCTTTGCAGGCGTAAATTTGAGCCTGTGAGACCATCTCCCGGTAAATAGCACGACATCGAAATTTCCACTTCTGTATTCATCGGCAGCACGCTCGACAAGTCTTATCGCAGCCTTGGGCAGGGTACCATCCTCCGCCACGCTATTGCCAAGCACTACAATAGCCGATTTTTGCATGATGTGCTATTGATGAGAAAGAATAAATATGGTTTATAATGGTGAAAAAATGCTAAAATTACTAGATAAAATTAATGCAAAGGCATATTCATTGATAGAAAAGAGGGGAAAACCAGGATCAGACCTTTTATACTTTGGGGAAAGAGTGCGCATGCTGCACAAGCCAGTAATTCTCACTGCGCATTCAGACATGGATTCGTATGTGTGGAAAAAGGCAAAGGGGATGGTCTGCATACGTCTAAAATCCGAACCTAACCCACACATGCTGATAGTGGGATCTTCAGGATATGGAAAAAGCTACCTCCTCAAATCGCTTATATGTCAGGTAAGCTCTGCAGGAATACCTGTACTCATACTAGATGCACACAACGAGCACGAGAAAACAATTAGGGGAATGGGTGGCAAGGTGGCCAGATCGTCTGAATACGGTATAAACATACTTGATCCGGAAGGGGTTTCTGTGCAAACCAGAATACAGCAGGTGTCAAAGATGCTAAAGGAAGTGTACTCTCTGGGCTACGTCCAAGAGATAATGCTGCGCAGGTGTCTTTTTTATACATACAGAAAGGCGGGATGCACAGGCAGGTGGTCAGGTTCAAACACACCTCCATCAGTTCACGATCTTCTCACCGAGATGCGCATATTTATCTCAAATTCTAGAAGTTCATCGGAGAAGAATTCACTTGAGCATATGTACGGGCGCCTCTCTCAGCTGGACTCTGAGGTTTTTTCAAGGGGATTTGTATCAATAGCAGACCTTTTCAGCGGTATAACCTCATTTTCCCTAGCTGCTCTTGGGAGCGGTGAATTAAGATCAATATACATATACGAACTCCTCAGGCGCATATGTTTGAAGATGAAGTCTGACGGCGAATCAGAAAATCTTCGTTTGCTTGTCGCGATAGATGAGGCAGACTTTGTCCTCTGCAATTCAGGCGAGATGGAATCTACTGCAAGAGCACTAGTAAGCGAAGGGCGCAAATACGGGGTGGGATTTATTGCGGCTACCCACACTGCAACAAAGCTGAATCCGCAGATAATTGAGAACGCCTCAACAATAATTGCGTTCTGCTCAGGGGAACCTGGGGAATTGTCTTACATCTCCAAGATACTCTCCCGTGGAAACGATTCAAAAGTCCCGCACATCAAGATGGCGCTTGGGAACCTTGGCGTGGGGGTGGCAATAATATGCAGCCACAAGATATCAGCAGAGATGGTTCGCATACGAAATTGCAATGGCAGGAACACTGCGCAAGCTTCTCCGCGCAGCAGAATGAACCATGCCAAAATTACCTTTCCCTCTTTCCCTGTAAAATTTAATGATTATGTACATACTATAGCTTCAGATTCCGGGATAGATATTATTGATGCCGAGGCGCAGGCTAAGCAAGAAATAACAGCAGGGCGTTTATCATATTTCAAGCCATGTGTAGGGACCGGCTCAGCATATGTCATGAGACCCTTAGGAAACCTTAGCATAGAGCACGAAGCATCTCTTGCCGCAATAGCAGATGAGGCCAAGAAAGCAGGGATAAAACCAAGGCTGCTCTCGTCTCCCAACAATCCAGACGCGGAGATATACGTGCAGGGTGAGAGAATAGGCATAGAGTATGAAACAGGCAAGAAGAAGATTGCTGAGAGCATTAGGATGATAGAAATGCGAATGAAAAAGTACGACAGAGTAGTCGTAGTAACAAATCCATCCATGCTTGAGCACTACAAACAGGCATTAAACGGGGTCGAAAACGTCTCAGTAATATCTATAAGCGAGGTGCCTGGCTTTTTATTACACCTTGCAGGAGAAGCAGAAGAAAAAGCACTCCGAATACAAAAAAGTACAAATGACCGTATCTGAGCACGCCAAAATGCGGTGCAGAAATCAGATAATAACAAATCTAGCCTCCACCAGGTCCTCCCCCGTCCGTAATTATCACCGTATATTATCACCATCCCAACATTTATTTATGTTTGCATATAAATGTCCGCAGTTTGTCAGAAAGGCGCATATCAGAGACAAACAGCAAGATATTTAAATATATTGGCGCAATAAAACTATCTTGTTATAGTACTTTACTTTCTTGCTATAACTGTGAAAATTCCTTGAGGAATTAGATTTAGTCTTGAGCAATGCAAAGAGGCTTCGAACGCAATTC